>NZ_JBFRJQ010000021.1:0-236 GCF_041468985.1 Shewanella sp. 10N.286.52.A9
TGCGATAAGCGATTAACATCCGAATTTGCTTGGTGACAATAGCATTGTGGTACCACCTGATCCCATCCCGAACTCAGTAGTGAAACGCAATCGCGCCGATGATAGTGTGGGGTCTCCCCATGTGAAAGTAGGTCATCGCCAAGCGCATAATTTACTCTAAAGAGTAGCTTTATCACGATAAAGCAAGTCTACTAACCTTGACAAGTTAGCGACTTAAAAAGCATTTAGCATTACGC
>NZ_JBFRJQ010000022.1:0-4091 GCF_041468985.1 Shewanella sp. 10N.286.52.A9
TTCAAATTTTTCTTTAGCCATGATATTGCCTCAATCCAGACTCTTGGTAATGAAAACACATATAGAAAAAATCCGATGCATAAAATGACATCGAATCGATTAGTTATGGTGATTAAGCTTAGCATAAGACAGGAGGCGCTGATTTAAAGGATTTGACTGATTAACAATTCAGTTATCTGAACCATTAATCAATCAAGTCATTCAGCAATTTGGAGCGGATGGCGGGAATCGAACCCGCGTTATCAGCTTGGAAGGCTGGAGTAATACCATTATACGACATCCGCGCAACCTGAAAGGCTACCTAACTACCTTTAAAAAATGGTGGAGGGAGAAGGATTCGAACCTTCGAAGGCTGAGCCGTCAGATTTACAGTCTGATCCCTTTGGCCACTCGGGAACCCCTCCAGAAAAATGGTGCCGGCACCAAGAGTCGAACTCGGGACCTACTGATTACAAGTCAGTTGCTCTACCAACTGAGCTATGCCGGCTAATCATTTCGGAAACGGATATTAGGTAAATGTTGGCACAAGTGCAATAGAAAATGCATAAAAAAGCTAAAAAAAGTCTTAAATGCCGTTTTTTTGGGCTTTATTAGCTACTCACGCATAAAAATCAAGCGATTTGAAAGTTAGTGATTAACTAAGGTCAGTTTTTTATTGTTGAATATATTTTGTTGGTGTACTGTGCCTGACCTAAGGAAAGGACGTTATGACAGTAAATAAACCAATACATAAAACACTTTATCATTCATTTGGGCGTAAGCAATGGTCTGAGCTTCGTAATTCAGTCCCTCTTACACTAAGTGAAGACGAACTTGCCCGCTTACAAGGCATGAACGAGCAACTGTCTTTAGATGAAGTGACAGATATTTATTTACCGTTAAGTCGTCTTTTAAACTTGATCATCGACGCTCAGCAGCAGCGCAGTGTAGTATTAGATCAATTCCTCAATCATAAACCACGTAACTCTCCCTACATTATCAGTATTTCTGGTAGTGTCGCTGTTGGTAAAAGCACCACAGCAAGGATTCTACAAGCGCTTTTACAGCGTTGGCCCCAACACCCTAAAGTAGAGTTAGTCACTACCGATGGATTTCTGTATCCTTTGGCAGAGTTAAAAGCTAAAAACTTATTAAAGCGAAAAGGCTTTCCAGAAAGCTATGATATGAAGATGCTCATTGATTTCATTTCAGCTATCAAAGCAGGTCAACCGCATGTTAATGCGCCACTGTACTCTCATATCACCTATGACCGACTTACTGACCAAGTGCAACCGATTAACCAACCAGACATCTTAATTATCGAAGGTTTAAATGTACTTCAAACTGGCTTAGATCAATCACCTGAAAGTCGCAGCAGTTTTTTATCTGATTATGTGGATTTCTCAATTTACGTAGATGCAGATGAAGTGCTTCTAAAAGAATGGTATCAGCAACGTTTTAGAAAATTTCGTCAAGGTGCTTTTAGTGATCCGAAATCCTTTTTTCATCACTATTCAAACTTGTCAGATCAACAAGCTAATGAGACCGCAGCTAATATCTGGGATACGATTAACGGCCCAAATCTCCAGTCCAATATCAAACCAAGTCGTGAACGCGCTCACCTGATCCTTAAAAAAGGAGATAATCATTTGGTAAACCGCGTTTTACTACGAAAATAACCTCGTAGATTATAGCGTACCGCGTAGGCTAATCTCTCCACCTATATAGGCGGTTTGAACGCCATCGGTTTCCAAAATAACGCCACCTTGCGAGTCAATCCCTTTGCAAACACCTACAATTGACTTAGGTGACATGACCAACTCAATTTCTTTGTCGTAAAACAGATCATATTGTTGCCAGAGCGGAATAAACTCCGTTAAACCAGATACTTCAAACTTTGCTAGGTCTAACTTTAATTGTTTATGGAGTGCTAGGAGTAGGTTAGTTTTATCGGGCATTGTATCCAGAGAAGATAAATCACTCCAAGGCTGATCTATTTTTTCAGCCTGTTGAGCCGGCATACTCATATTAATACCAAAGCCAATGACCAAATTACATTCGTCCATAGACTGACCAGATAGCTCAATCAAGATACCTGCTAGTTTTTTATTGTCTTTGTAGATATCATTTGGCCACTTCAATCCAAGACCTTCAACACCAAATGTTCTTAGCGTGGACACGATAGAACACGCAATAACTAAGCTTAACCCCATTGCGGCATTCATTCCCTGGTTTATGCGCCAATAGAGTGACCCGTAAACATGTTGACCATAAGGTGACACCCATTGACGTCCCCTACGCCCCCTGCCTGCAGACTGATATTCCGCGATGCAAATATCACCACTATCTAGTTCATCAGAGTGCTGTAGTAAGAAAGCATTGGTACTGGCTATTTCATCAAAAAAGAAACACCTATCTTCAATCCCGTTTATAAGTAAGGATTCATCAAACAAAGGCAGAGCTTTCGATAACTTGTAACCCTTACCTTTTACGCTGTATATATCAATCCCGTAATCAGCTAACTGAGCTATGTGATTATTCACTGCAGTCCTGGATATTCCGACTTTTTGTGCAATCATTTCCCCAGAAGTATAACGACAATGATCCAGCAACTTAATGATTTGCTTCTTTTTGCTCCAATGCTCTGTCATTACAATTCCACCTCTCCGTGTGAACCTATTATTCTTGGTTCTGGCTCCAGTTTGATACCAAACTTATTATAAACAGTGTCAATAACATGATGCGCCAGTTTTCGTACATCGTCACCAGTTGCTTGATTAATATTAACTATCACCAACGCTTGCTTATTATGGACTGCCGCGCCGCCCAAGATATACCCTTTGAGGCCAGCTTCATCTATAAGCCAACCTGCAGCAACTTTAATACGCCCATCAGCTTGTGCATACCCGACCAAATCAGAAAACTTTTTCAATAAACTGATGTATTGCTCTGCTTCGATAATTGGGTTCTTAAAAAAGCTGCCAACGTTACCAAGTTTACAGGGATCAGGTAACTTGCTTGTGCGTACAGCACATACAGTCTCATAGATCTCTTTAGCACTCACTGTCTGACTATTTAAGTGGTTAAGTGGTCCATAACTTAGATTTGCTTGCCAGTTTTTTGGGATTGCTAATTTAACTGACGTAATGACTGCAATCTCTTTTAATTGTTTTTTGAAAATTGAATCACGGTAATCAAACTTACACTCAGAACCTGCAAGTGTATGCTCGCTAAAAGTATCAGTATTAAGGTAAGTGACTTCATTACAAAACTGGTTTATTTCGACTCCATATGCACCAATATTCTGAATTGGAGCAGCGCCCACCGAACCAGGGATCAATGCTAAATTTTCTAACCCGAAATAGCCCTCATCCAAAGTAAACTTAACAAGTTCATGCCAATTTTCGCCCGCCTGCACAGTTAAATAGACATTTTCATTATCCTCGGAAATAACGATGCCTTTATTGATCAGCTTAATGATCATCCCTTCATAATCGCAGGTAAAAACGATATTGCTTCCACCACCTATGATCATATACGGAACGCCCATTTCTTTTGCTTGTTTTATATATCGAATGAGATCCGAAACAGAGTTTGCCTCAACAAGCATTAGGGAATTTTGATTCAAAGACAGGGTATTTAAAGGCTTTAAGCTTGCGGACATATAAATGACTTGTACTAATAATGGTGATGTGAATATTGTACCCTGTGAACATTCATATGACTAATCGTAAGAAAGCCAAAATAGTTAACGCCTAATAAGCCACTAATAGCCTGTTTATCAATACTGAATCTGAGGGGGCAATGAAAGAAATGAACTGTTTTTATTAGTGACACTTCCAAACAGTCGACATAAAGTCTTTTAAGCAAAATTAACCTACAAAACTGTGACATAAATAATTGGATATCCACATTCAATCAAGAGAAATTAATTACTTAGCAATAACGCATTTTCATGTAGGCATATCGTCCACACTATCAGCTGTTGACGTGTCTAAACTTGAGCTATAGCTTCGTTCCTGAACCTGTTCATCTTAAATTACAGACACAAAAAAGCCCGTTACGTCAGTAACGGGCTATCTGCTCTCAATTAAGAGAAATTAGGCGCTTGG
>NZ_JBFRJQ010000023.1:0-28909 GCF_041468985.1 Shewanella sp. 10N.286.52.A9
GGTCTCTCAATAGAGGAGCCTGCAATCAATCGAACTACGACAAGGAAAGCTTTAGTTGCAGCTAAAGCCTGGGTCTCACATTACCCGAAACAGGGAAGTATTTGTAAATTAGGTGGGTTTATTATCCATACAAGCCAATTAAGGACGGGACTGCTAAAGCTTGGCTCAGTTCCGCTACGCTACACAGTTTATCCAAGCGTTTATCAGCCCCTTATTGGGGCGTTATGTAACACGGAGAGTTTAGTGAAAATTATACCTATAGCATTCATTGGCGCACTATTAGCCTTCCCATCATCTGCAAATGAAAATAGTTCTATTGGATATAAAACAGTCGACTTAGCTCTTCAAGCATTGAAAAATAAAGATGGTACAAATTTAAGCATCCAAGGAGGCTGGACTATTATCGAAGATAAAGAAGAGTCTAACTTAGTTTTATGGTCGTTTACTCCCGAGACTCACGCAGCTCACCCAGCAGCGATAAAGCGTAAAGTCCTTGAGAAAAACCAAGCAATTTACATTCAAATGTCAGCACTCTGCCAAGCTAAAAAGGCAGATTGTGACAAGTTAATCAAAGAGTTTGAGCTGCTAAATAAGAACATCATGAAAGGTTCTGGATAAGTGTTACATAACAAGTTGCTCAAGTTCGTTCGTAAATTCACTGGGACAATTAACAGTTGGCTTGGCGCTTCGCGCAAGTTTAGCCAACTGCTAATTGCCCCTTAGCAAAGCGTTAGGTGTACTTGGAGTTCAGATGAAAATATGGATATTGCTTTTTCTTTCAGTCATTTCTTTTTCAGGGCTTTGCAATAACGACATTGCTTCTCAGAAAAATATTAACCCTGTAATTCAAGTTATGGAGTGCTTGCGTAATATTCCCGATAAAGAAATTACAAACCCTGATCACCTTATAGCTAAAGAATTGTCATTAATGACCAGTGTAATTGAAAATACAACTCTCGAACTTGACATAAATACAAACGAGCAAAAGGAATTTAGAGAGTTATACAAAGTGGCGTATAAACATTGCCCTAACAGCATTAACACCTTTAAAGCTGGGTATAAAGGTATAGCTAACAAGTAACTAAAGCGGGACAAATAAAGCTTGGCTTTGTCACTGCGTTCCAAATTATAGCCAAGCACCAAGCATTAATTTGCCCCTTAGTTGGGCGTTAGATGCAAGCTTTATTCAAGTCCGGGGTTTTAGTTGGAGATTAGAAAATTAAACACATTGCGTGGGTTGGCTGCATTAATTGTGTTTATTACTCATTTTAGCGATATTACAAATTGGCTTAATGGAATGTTAGGCGGAGGCTCTGGAGCGTACGGTGTAATGCTGTTTTTCTTGCTGAGTGGTTTTTTAATGTCTCACTTATACCTGACCCAAAAATTCAACAGCATTAATATCAAGCGCTACTTATTAGCTCGAATCGCAAGAGTAGTTCCATTATTCTTGGTTATTGTACTTAGCTCTTATGTTTTGTCCTTAATCGGCAATGATAGTCTTTATAACATTCCAGATACGAATGCACTGATTAGTCATCTTCTATTTTTATATGGTGACAGTGTACTTTGGTCAATCCCCCCTGAAATACAATTTTACTTCGTATTCCTGATTTTTTGGTCATTTTCAAAGAATAGGAGGGGCTATATTTACCTTTCAATATTAGCGGTTATGCTCCTGCTATTTTTTGCAAATTTTCCACGAGTATATGGAGACATAAACGGAGTTAGTTACAACTTATTTAATACGTTAAGAAGTTTACCTTATTTTTTTATTGGGGTTATTTTTGGAATGCATTATAAGTCTTTTGAGGTACCGAAATACCTTAAGAAACATTACTTTATTTTCGTGTTACTCTTAATACCTGCTATGTATCCAGAGATCTCATCTGTTACGTCTGATGCAAAGACAAGAATGTGGTTAAGCTATGAAGTATTACTTGTAATGAGTTCCGTATTTTTTTGTATTGTATTTTTAGTTCCTGATAACAATGTGCTATTAGCTAACAGGTTCGGTGACTTCTTGGGAAAAATATCTTATTCATTATATTTGCTTCACATGCCAATTATTATTTTTGTAAACAAGCTCAATTTAAGTGTTGAATTGAAGTTATTATTATCTTTGGTTTTAACTGTTTCAGTAGCATTTGTATCATTTAAATATTTTGAAAAGCCCGTTGCTAGGTTCATACGTAACATAGCATCTAACAAGATGATAAAGGATAAGGACGTCTAAACGTTGACTAGCCGTCCGTACTTCACTAATTTTAGCCAACATTTATACACCTCTTATCATGGCGTTAAATTGCAAAGGAGTGTCATGCGAATAATTCTAGTGTCTACTTTAATATTTATAAGCCTATCAGCATCAGCGATTGTAGTTCGGCATGATATTGATAATGAAAAATACCTTGCCTATTCTGAGGACTTTAAGCCTTTGGCTACATTTTATGTAGATGGCGCTCATGGAGTACTAATTAAACCCAAATGGGTTGTAACCGCAGCCCATGCAACATTTTGCGTAAATTCTGGTAGCTATATTGCATTACACAATGGCCTTCATAAAGTAGAACGAATATTTGTGCACAAAAATTATCAGCCAGGTAAAAGCCATGATATTGCACTTGTAAAATTAGTTAACCCTATTAATGACATTGAGCCTGCAACTATCTATGAAAAATCAGATGAGCTTGGAAAATCAACTTGGTTTATAGGTGTAGGGGGAACCGGAAATGGATTGACTGGGCAAACCATAGATAATTACGAAAACGCAGGGGTTCTAAGAAAAGCTGAAAATAAGATCGTGTTAGCAAATGGTCCATTAATAAAGTTTCGGTTTGATCGTGATAGTTCAGCTTTACCGTTAGAAGGAGTATCTGGTGGTGGAGATAGCGGCGGACCAGCTTATATAAAAACAAACAATACTAATTATTTGTTGGGTATTAGCTCCAGAGTTGAAGGTGGTAGTATTGGTAAATATGGCGTTACGGAAGTTTACTCCAGAGTCTCCTTCTTTAATTCATGGATAGAAAGTATTACGAGCGAGGATGAGTTGTATCAACTTCAATTTGCGACGCCTAAATTGGATGCACTTCCGACTGGTCTCTCTAAGGAAATTTTACCAGAGGTATGCTCAGATATTGGATTGAGGCCAAATGCAATATAACAAGGCATTAAAGCTGGAAAAGTTGCAGCAGGCTATTTTCTCTGCGTTCAACATTTAAGCCAACTATAAATTCCTCTTATTGAGGCGTTAGGTGTAAAGGATTAAGCCGAATATGTATTTTCTATTAACTTATGATGTAGTTTCTGATTATATCTCTCGAAGAGAAACTTACCGAGATGAGCATATTAAACTTGCCTTATCTGCTGTAGAACGCGGTGAATTACTGTTAGGTGGTGCATTAACTGAGCCTAGCGATGGAGCTGTATTACTTTTTAAAGGTAGCTCTCCTGATATTGCGGAGAAGTTTGCTAAACAAGATCCGTATGTTCTAAACGGCTTAGTAAAAAATTGGAAAGTTAGAGCTTGGTCAATCGTACTTGGTGCAGGAGTTTCTCCTGATGATTTGGCAATTAGCACTTAACAAATCATTAAAACAGGACAAAAACAGTTGATTTTACTTGTGCCTCACTTACTTATAGCCAACAACTTTTAGCCGGTTATTGAGGCATTATGTTTCAAGACGATTCTAATGAAAATTTGATTACAGAATAAAACTAAAGAAAGGTGTTATCGAATCATATTGGCTCAAAATGAAAATGGTAATTATCTGTAATAAGACATTATGCAAACTGAGATAGCACAGGAAACGGCAATGACAGGAATGACTGATTTATCACAATTATTATCAAGTATGTCTCCAGAACTTCAAGCTGGGGAATTTGTTTTTTGTTCTGTAACGGGGCGAATTGCTGATTATGTTCACCTTAATCCAGTATGTTTTTTTCAAGAAAAAGAAGGCTTAACCTTAGTGTTATCGGCGGAAAGTGCCACACAGGCATACCTGCCATTTGAGGCAAAATTTAAGCAAATCACGTTAACCGTTCACTCGAGCCTTGAAGCGGTTGGCTTAACGGCAGCAATATCAGATAAACTGACGCAGCATAATATCAGTGCCAATGTGATTGCGGCTTACTACCATGATCACATCTTCGTACCTGCAGATAAAGCTTCTGCTGCGATGATTGCATTACAGAGCTTTTCAAAAAACTAATCTGTGTACATCCTAAAAATGAAGTGAGTTGATGACCATTATAGGTGTATAACTGACTTCATTTACTTGCCTCTTTGCTTATTTTTCCGTACTGAATAGCGATATATTGTTTGAGAATTTAATCGTTATATTTGAGATCTTTAGCAAAATAATTCTATACTTGAATTCTGCTAACAACTGATTGAATACTTGTTAACATTGTCGGTGTTGAAATAAAGTCTTTTAAACGTTATTTCGTGTGGCTATTCAAGGGAAAGATATGACAGAAAATAAAAAAGAGCTTCCTTCAACGCAAGAAGAAAAGCCTACAGAAGAAGCTCAAAAAACCGATGTTGTCGCCGATAATGCCTCACCAGATGCACCTGCTGACAAAGCTAAGAATCAAAAAATCCGAAAAATTACTAATATTATTCTACTAGTGGTGTGCTTTTTATTTGTATTCCATTTATTTGCCGATCGCTATATACCGTCAACGGACTTAGGACGAGTACGCGGATATGTTGTGCCGATTACACCTCAAGTGTCAGGTGAGGTAATTGAAATTCTTACCACTGCAAATACTTTGGTCCGTGAAGGGGAAGTGTTAGCTCGTATTAATCCAAGAGATTATGAAATTGCCTTGTTTACTGCTCAACAGCAAGTGACCCAAGCAGGGCAAAATATGGGGGCATTAACTGCTAATGTGACAGCTGCTAAGGCTAAAGTGGCTAATGCGGAAGCGAATTATAAAAATGCGCAGGTACAATCAAAGCGTATTTTTACTATGGTTGAGCAACAAGTTATGTCACAAGCTGATGCCGATAATGCCCGTGCTGAGTTAGTCAGTGCCGAGTCTGGTGTCGCAGCTGCAAAAGCTGATTTAGCTAAAGCAGAAGAACGTTTAGGTTCTGAAGGTGAAAATAATACCGCCGTTAAATCTGCACTGTTAGCGTTAGAACAGGCCGAGCTTAATTTAGCAAGAACCGAAATTAAAGCGCCAACAGATGGTGTTGCATCAAACTTCCGTTTAAAAGAAGGCTTTTATGCCAATGCAGGCCAGCCTGTTATGACATTTATTTCTTCTGAAGATGTGTGGATTGAAGCAAACTTTAGAGAAAACAGTATTGGCAATATGAAGCCTGGCGATAAAGTGGAGTTCGCACTTGATTACGCGCCTGGTGAAGTCTTTACAGGTAAAGTCGCCTACATTGATTATGGTGTCGATTGGGGCCAAAACGAGCAAACGGGTAAATTAGCGCAAACGACAGGGCAAACGGGTTGGTTAAGACAATCTCAACGCTTCCCTGTCACGATTGTATTTGATGAAGAGGAAGCTAAAGGATTACGTCGTGTTGGCGGACAAGCCGACGTGATGGTCTACACCAAAGAGAGCTCGATAATGAACCTATTTGGTAAGTTCTGGATCCGTCTTGTTAGCTGGTTCTCTTATGTCAGATAAGGCGGTAGCGACACTTGATCCTGAATTAGAAGAAGCAATATATACACGACGTGTATTGCGCTTCACTCTAGGTATTGGACTCGCAGTTGGTATTTCGGCGGTGTTTGCTTGGCAATTAGCGTTTATCGTGCCGGTATTTGTGGCTAAGTTTCTTGTTGATAGAGTCGAGCCAACAATTCAAACCGTTTATGAATTGTTGATTTCAATGGTCGTGACTATCGGTATTGCTTGGTTGGTCAGTTTTGGCCCAGTGCAATACCCGCTCGTGCTATTACCTTTGCTGGCCGTGTTGATGCTGTGGGCTTATTATTTGTTCTCCGATCCCAAGTGGAATTTTTTTGCCACTATCTTAATTATTTCTACGTTAGTTTTGCCATATTTAGGGATTTTACATCCTGGAGCCGCCATTTTTGTCGGTGTGGGTTTGAGTTTTTCTGGTGTCGTGTCGGTATTAATATTTGCCTTATTACATATTTTACTACCTGACTTATCGCCCAATCGTGAATCTCATATTGAAGCTGGACTGACAACAGATGAGCGCTTATATGAATCGGTGAGAGCGCTGATTATTGCGTTTCCTGTTATTACTTTCTTCTTTTTGTTTGAGATAACAGGCGCCTTACTAACGATGATATTTATTGCTATTTTATCGTTACAATCTGCCGGAAGTAAAAGTGTAAAAGTGAGTCTTTTCTTATTGATTACCAATGGGATAGGTGGGGTATTAGCGATAGTGTTTTATAACATGCTAGTGATTGTACCTGAACTTGTTTTTTATATCGGCCTAGCCATGATGTGCGCCTTAATATTTAGTCAAAAAATTTATGCAGATCCTGTTAAGGCCCCCATTTTTGCGGGTATTTTCTCGGCGCTGTTAGTTGTTGTTGGCTCTACGGCATCATCCACAGACGCTGATGTGGCGACGAATTTCTATATTCGTATTGCTCAACTATTTATTGTCGGGGTGTATATGGTTGTTGCTTCTTTCTTTTTAGAAACGAGAAATTGGCGCTTTTTACAAAAAAGAACCGCTGTTTGATGAGTAAACAGATAAATCTTGAGTGACAGCAGGCGAAATTTAAATTGATTTAAACAACAGGTATAGGCAGCTTTTTTAAACAGTATCTAGGCGTTAAAGGTAATCACATCATGACTGAAACCCAAAGTAACGCAAAAAACAAAACTCAACATGCAGTACAAGCTGAATCTAAAAAAACACTGGAAGAGAACCATTATATTCCGCTATTACGTGCCGAATACTTTGTTCCTTTCATCGCTAGACTTAAAGACTTTGAAAATAATATATACCCTGTTCTGAAAGAAGCTGGCCTGCCAGATACTGTACTTTCCTCTAAACCTGAATACCTTTCAGAAGCGGCACTGCAAAAATTACTGGCAATCATGTATCGCAAGCTGAACTCTAAGCGTTTTGCCAATTGGTTAGAGCAAGTAGCGAGAAGTATTTTTGTGCCGCAGCATCTTGCTAAAATGGCATTAAATGGCACGGTAAGAGACGCATTGCTTGAGTTTACCCATCTTGTAAACAGTGAATCAAAACAGACCAATATTCAGCTTAAAACCTCGGTTAACAAAGTGTGGTTCGCACGATACCGAAATATTAAACATTCTTTTGATGCCAATCTCGCAGAACTGTTTGCGGTAACTATGATGCTTGAGCTAATTAGGGTGTTAACTCAGAGCCAGTGGTCACCTGATGAGATTGCTCTGCAGTCTCCAAGCGAAGTGGATTACTTAAGTGAATTAAAGGTCAGTAAGTCACAAATTTATTATGCACGCAGTGTCACTGCTGTGAGCATTTCTGCCGAAGTTTTGTCGCAAAGCGTTAAGTATAAAAAAGGCTGGAGCCAACCCCCACAGGCTGTAATTGAGGGGCCTGAGCGATTTATTGATAGCTTTACTCATGCTCTCACGCCTTATTTGAGCATGGGACGAATTTCAATTACCACCGCAGCGGATTTATTAGGACTCAGTGTACGCACTTTACAGCGCCGCCTCACAGAAGAAGGATTGAGTTACAGCAAAGTGATTGAAGGCATTTGCTTTGAACAAGCAAAGTTGATGTTAAATGATCCTAGTGTACCCGTTACTCAAATTTCATCCGCATTAGGGTATGCTGATGTCGCCCATTTTTCGCGTGCGTTTAAACGTTTAGCTGGCGTTTCACCACGTGAATTCAGAAAGAACTTATCTTAATTAACTTCAATTATATTCATGTTGCGTTTGAATGACTGATAGTCGTGTTTGCTTCGCGGGGGGCATGACAATTGTCGCTATCACATATGACTGATTAATCTCAGTTTTATATTAAATATGCCCCTGTGTTTAGCGAGAAAAACCAGTTAATAAAAAAATAATAGCGAATTAATATTTTTATTTTTAACTCAGTGTAATCTTATATAACTTACGCTATATTTTAATAGCAAATGAAACATAAATGACTTTTGTTTAAACAAGTTAACGACACTATATCGATTCATGGTTTCGTTCAATATTGATAAATGGATTGCCAATAAAGCAGGGAAAGACAACTTATGAGTGAGAAAAAAATAACAACTGCATCTGAGTTTACTCATGCTGCTGTTGATGCTGCGATTAAAATTGCGCTAATTTTCATCATGGTGATTTGGTGTTTTAAAATTATTCAGCCGTTTATCATGCCGATTCTATGGGGTGGTATTATAGCTATTGCACTCTATCCAGTGGTGATATTACTCAGTAAAAAAGTAAAACTATCAGTGGGTAAATCTAGCTTGCTGGTCACGTTACTTGCTCTGTCATTACTACTAGTTCCGACTTTCCTTTTTTCTGGCGCGATAGTGTCAGGCACTCAAGATTTTATCGCTGAAGTCCATGACGGTACTTTAGTGATTCCTGCGCCCAAAGAATCTGTAGCTGATTTACCGCTAGTAGGTGAAAAGCTGTACAACTTTTGGTCTTCGGTTTCTTCTGACTTAGAAAAAGTTGTCAGAACCTATGCTGATGAAATCAAAGGGTTCTCGTCTAAGGCTGCAAGTATATTCGGCAGTTTTGGGATGACCGTCTTACAGTTTCTGATTTCGATCATTATTGCAGGTGTATTCATGTCTCGGGCCCAAGGCTCAAACCAGATGTTTCATAAGGTTTCGGTAAGGCTTGCTGGTAAACATGGTGAAGAGTTTTCTGAACTTGCAGTCGCTACGGTTCGTAGTGTGGTGCAAGGCGTTATTGGCGTGGCATTTATTCAATCCATTTTAGCGGGTATTGGCTTAGGTTTAGCTGGTGTACCGGGTACGGGTATTTGGATGTTACTGGTTCTTATTTTAGCCATTATTCAACTGCCGCCTATTTTAATTTTGGGCCCCATTATTGCGTATGTATTTACCGTGGAATCTTCAACGGTAGCCATTATGTTCATGATTTGGAGTATTTTGGTGAGTGCCAGTGACGCATTTTTAAAACCTATGTTAATGGGGCGCGGTGTTGATATTCCTATGTTAGTGATATTGCTAGGTGCAATTGGTGGGATGATTCTATCTGGCATTGTTGGCTTATTTGTTGGAGCCGTTGTACTTGCATTGAGTTACAAACTTTTCTCAGCTTGGCTTGTGGTTGAAACGGCTGAGCTTGATAGTGAATCTGTGTTACCAGATGCAGAAAAAGAGTAAAGGTAAAGCTTAATGAATAAACATATGTCCCAAGAAGATAACTTTATTTACCTTCTTGGCTCGTTAATATTAGTGCTGTTAAGTGCAGCTTTGGTTGAGCAGTTTTTTGAAGCTGGGCAAATGATTATTGTTGGTACCACAGTCATGAGCTTGTCTATTGCAGTTATCGGTCTAGGCGAGAATAAACGCTGGATTCGATCAACCTTTGGCTTAATGTTCACGACGTTGCTATTTGCCAGTATTGGCTCGGTTTTTGAATTACTTAACCTTGATATTGTTGGCTTATTAACAATTTTGGCTTTTCTCGTCGTTGCAACCTATCGCGCAGCAAAACAAGTATTGTTCAGCGGCAAAATATCCACGAATCAGATTATAGGTTCTATCTGTATATTTTTACTATTAGGGCTAATTTGGGCTTTTATATATTTACTATTGATTGAGATATTTGGCCCTGCTTTTAATGGCATTGAAGTACAAAAATGGACTGATAATTTTTCGACGGCAATCTATTACAGCTATATCACCCTCACGACCGTAGGTTATGGTGAGATTTCTCCAAATATGCCCATTGCTCGCTTTTTTGCTTTTTCAGAGGCGATTTGTGGGCAATTTTATATGGCAATTATTGTGGCAAGTTTAGTCGGGGCAAAAATGTCACAAACAGACTCTTAAAGGCGAACGAATAAAGCGTTATCTTTCAGTTTGGTGGCTTGATTCAGATAGAAGAGGTTTCATGGAATTAGCGAAGAAAACCGTGTTAATAGTGGATGATATGGACGCCATTCGCAAAATTAGTTCTGATCAATTACGTCGCTTTGGTGTTGGCCAAATTTATCAAGCTGAAAATGGCGCTAAGGCACTACACATACTTAAAAACACCCATGTTGACCTTATTATTTCTGATTGGAACATGCCGGTCATGTCTGGAATTGAATTACTCTGTGTGGTTCGAAGTACACCAAAATTTCAATATATCCCTTTTTTAATGATCACGGCAGAAGCAGCCAGAGAACGCGTCAGTCAGGCCATCGAAGAAGGTGTGACTGATATTGTCATCAAACCATTTAACAGCATGATATTGCAACAAAGGGTCACTCAATGCTTACAAGGTTTTGTGAGTAATAAAGCTGGTGTTGTAGCACAAGAGGCAACATCGACGAGTGAGCAATTAGATGCAGAAAGTGATATAGCCCTCAATCTTATTAAGCAAGATAAACATCAAAAATCATCAGTACTTATTGTTGATGATACTGCCGATAACTTAACCTTATTAGGTGGATTATTAAAAGACGAGTACCAAGTTAAACTGGCTAAACAAGGGGCGAAGGCGCTTGAAATCGCTCAGTCTGACACGCCTCCAGATATTATTTTATTAGATATTATGATGCCAGATATGGATGGCTTTGAGGTGTTAAAGCAACTTCGAAAACATCCATTGTCGGAGCATATTCCCGTCATTTTTGTCACCGCACTCACAGAAGATAAGTATCAACTGCAAGGACTTGATGGTGGGGCGGTTGACTATATCAGTAAACCAATACAACCCGAACTACTCAAATTAAGAGTACGGAATCTGATGGCTTATGTGACTATGCATAAGAATTTGCAATCAGATTTCGACAGTTTAGTGGCAAATGAAAAACTCAAACAAGAAGTACAGCAAGTTTTACAGCATGATTTAAAGGGGCCTATTGCAGGGTTAATGGCATTGATTGAGCAAATTAAGTCAGACCCACATATTTCTAAAAATAATGCTGAAAATGCGATGATTGCAGAGGACATGACATTTCAGTTGTTGAACATGATTAATATGTCCAGTGAACTGTATAAAATTGAAACGGGGCGTTTTGTGTTAAGCCCTAAACGATTCTCTATACTCGCCCTTATCCAAAAAATCATTGCTGTGTTAAAGAAAACGTTTCAGGTTAAGCACTTGCTTATCTATCTTGATTGCGAAGAAGACGGTGATGAAGATTACGTTGCAATGGGTGATGAAAGTTTAAGTTATTCCATGTTATTCAATTTATTAAAGAATGCATGTGAAGCTGCGCCAAGTAAAACACGAGTTTCGGTGATGCTACAACGTGAGCAAGAGCCTGAAACCAAACAAGCATTCTTAAAAGTGAGTATTCAAAATATTGGTGTTGTGGATGAAGATATCCGACAACATTTTTGGCAAAAGTATGTTTCAGCTGGCAAAAGCGATGGCACAGGAATTGGGACATATTCAGCAAAATTACTTGCCGAGGCTCAGCAAGGTAAAGTGGCATTAGATGTTGATGATACAAACCAAACGACTAGTGTGTCAGTGTATCTCCCGCATGAGTAATTAAGTCATTATGTAGATTCAGGGTTTGCGCCCGAAATAAGGAAGGTTATGGAAATCAATGCGTTTTTGATGTTGGCTTCAGCGGGATTACTTATTTTCTTAGGTTGGCTATTTTTACGTTTGCGCACCGAAGCAAATGAAGACATTACGCGTTTTTTTTCCAATGACAAAAACCGCCTTTATATTGGCTTAATCGTCTGTAGTTTTTTGGCTTTAATGACAACGATTGCCAACATCGGGCTTAACATAGCTTATAAACATGATATTGAAAAAAGCTCTGAAGCATTAGAGTCTGTAGCCTTAACTACGGATGCCGCTTTGTCGTCATGGGTAAAAGGTTGGGAAGACCGTGTAAATGCGGTTGCGACAAACCCTTTGTTATTAAAGCGAGCCATTAAACTAGAAAATATTGGCGCAGATAAAGAAGAGTTACTAGACAGTGAGCACTTAATTTGGTCTAGGGATGCTTATGAACGTTACAGTGACTCTTTTGGGTCATTAGGTTTTTTTATTATTAGCTTAGATGGTAAAAATCTCGCGTCTAGCCGAGATGCAAACCTTGGTTTAACTAACATTGTAAAACGTATCTATCCTAATTTATTTAATGAAGCGATAAGCGGTAAAGTTGTAATAACCCCACCAATGCGCTCAGATGTTCCCTTGTTAAATCCCTTGGGGATTACCCGTTCAGATACTCCCACCATGTTTGTACTCAGTCCAATTATTCAAGATAACGGTGAAATTACAGCAGTGTTATCGTTACGAATTGATCCATATTTAGAGTTCGCAAACTTAACCCAAAGTGGCGCTGTGGGTGATACTGGCGAGTCATACTTTGTTGATCACAAGGGCAGGATGTTATCTCACAGTCGCCATGAAGATAGATTAGTTTCGCTTGGGTTATTAGAGCCTGGTCAAATGTCAGTACTTAATCTTTATGTCACTAACCCTCAGCGAGAGTTAACGCCAGATGAACCCGCCGCCGAAAGTCATAATGAAAGACGTTTAACCTATGCTGCTGAGCAAGTGAGTTCGCAAAATAATGGTAACTCTTTTAAAAGTTATCGAAATTATTTAGGTGTCGAAGTTATCGGTGCTTGGAAGTGGGATGAGCGATACGGTTTCGGCATTGTGACAGAAATGAGTATTGATGAAGCGAGCAGTAATTTTCAATATTTCAAAAATATCATTATTACCCTAATTTGCATTATTGCTTTGTCTTGTTTATTGCTCACGTCTGCCAGTTTGTGGCTGAGTCGTCATGTATTGCAGCGATTGCAAATTAATAATGAAAAACTAGAAAAAACCATTTCGATTAGAACCAAAGATCTGCAAGAACGTGAAAATAGGTTATGGGATTTATATGAAAACTCGCCTGTAGCTTATGCCACCTTAGATAAAAATGGCAATTTTACCAAGCATAACAAGCAGTTTGCTGAAATAACCGGTCATGACCGTGAAGCATTTGCGACATTGCAATGGATGGATGTATTAGCAACAGATGATGGTGAGGGTAAACAGATTTTTGAATCGGCATTACAAGGTGAAGGTACCTCAGATGCGAGATTGTATTTACACACTCACTCAAGTGGCGCGTTAGCGGTGTCATTATCGGTACGAACCGAGTTTCATCCCGATGGGAGTTTAGCTGAGATCCGTTTAGCGATACTCGATGTCAACGAACAAGAGACTGTCAGGGCTGAAATGCTGAAGAATCAGCAGCAATATCAGACCTTAGTTGAGAATATACAAGGAGCAGTATTTCGTTGTAATTACGTCGATTTGAAGAAAAATAACTTTACCGTTTTTTATATTAGCCCGAATTTTGAACATATTACCGGTTATCCAGTGAGTGACTTTATTGGTAAGAACCCTGTAAGGCGTTTCGTTGATTTGGCAGTAGGGAACGACGGCGAAGGTTTTTTTGAAAAGGTTCGCGAAGCTGCATTACAAAACGGCAAAGTATTACTCGATATGCGGATTATGAATCGCTCTGGCGAGTTACGTTATGTCCAGATTATGGCGAAATTCGAATTAACTGATAATGAGCAAGAATGCTATTTCGACGGTACAGTATTTGATATTACTGAACAGAAATTAGCTGAAAACTTATTACTTGATTCAGAAGAGAAGCTTGAAGTCGCAGCAAAAAGTTCTCAGATGGGAATGTGGGATTTTTATCCGAATCAAAATCGTGTTGTCGTTAATCGAATGTACAGCGAAATGCTGGGGTATCGACAACTTGATGTTTGCGCCAACGAAGATAAATGGTCGCCATTAAAAAATGGTGTAGATACATTTGCATCGCTAGTTCACCCCGATGATGAAGCTGATATTTTTGACGCTAAGTCCATTGTTGAACACGACCCAAATCAGATTGTCCGTCAGGAATTCAGGTTGCTTCGACAAGACGGTAGCTATGACTGGATTTTAAGTATCGGTCAGACGTCAGAATTTGATGACAAAGGCATGCCTGAACGCATTAGTGGAGTACATATTAATGTTAACGCTGCAAAAGAATTGGAGCGTGAGTTAGCGGACGCCATTGCTGAGGCTGACAATGCTAATAAAGCAAAAGGTGATTTCTTAGCGAACATGAGTCATGAAATTCGTACGCCGATGAATGCGATTATTGGTATGTCTCACTTAGCGCTTGAAACAGAGTTAACCCGTCAGCAACGTAACTATATTGAAAAAACCAATAACTCAGCCCAATCATTATTGGGCATTATTAACGATATTCTTGATTTTTCTAAGATTGAAGCTGGCAAGTTAGATATTGAAAATATTGACCTAAGTATTGATGACTTACTTAATAATGTGAGTAATTTAATTGGTATAAAGGTGGCAGAGAAAGGACTAGAGCTGCTATTTGATATTGATGACAAGATCCCTGAAAACTTACTTGGTGATCCCTTACGAGTTGGCCAAGTATTAATTAATTTAGCCAATAATGCAGTTAAATTTACAGACAATGGCAATATCATTATCTCGGTGATGTTAGACAAGCTCACGTCAACTCAAGCTTATTTAACATTTTCTGTGAAAGACTCTGGTATTGGTATGAGCCTTGAGCAGCAATCGAGATTATTTAATGCCTTTTCACAAGCAGATGCTTCAACAACACGAAAATATGGCGGCACAGGTTTAGGTTTAGCCATATGTAAAAATCTAGCTGAATTGATGGGCGGCAGCATCACACTAAGTAGTGAAGTAGGGGTTGGGAGTACGTTCAATCTTTCTACTCCTTTTGATTTAAACCCAATTGCCTCTTCTCCTCGAAATGTAAATCAGCATGTAAGTTTTGCAGGGAAGTCGGTATTGTTAGTCGATGATAACCAAGCTGCCCGTGAAGTGTTATCAAGCTTGTTGATGAGAGCGGGCATGAAAGTAAAAGCGCTTGAATCAGGCCAGGCAGCAATAGATTTAATTAATGCAGGTGAGCGGCCTGATGTGGCGATCGTCGATTGGCAAATGCCCGAAGTTAGTGGCTTAGATGTCGCACGCTTTATTGGCGAGCTTGAGCCTGAGATAAAGCCTAAGCTCATTATGATTACTGCATACGGCAAAGAAGACTTACTCATGAGTGCATCTGATGTGCACTTTGATAGTATTTTAACTAAGCCACAAACTCAGACTAATTTGGTGAAAACCTTATCTTACGTTCTGTCAGATGCTAGTCCTTATGCCGCAGATACCACCTCTAAAAGCGAATTAACACAAGCTTTAACAGATTTGGCTGGTGCCAGTGTGTTAATCGCTGAAGATAACGATTTGAATCAAGAATTGATTGAAGAACTATTAAACAGCAAACAAATTATCACCACGTTAGCTCAAAATGGGCAAGAAGCACTGGATTTGGCAGCTAAAGAAAATTTTGACGGTATTCTAATGGACTGCCAAATGCCTGTAATGGATGGGTATACAGCGGCATCAAAATTACGAGCTATTCCTGAAAATGCTGATTTACCGATAATTGCGATGACTGCAAATGCTATGGCTGGCGATAGAGAAAAAGCCATAGCCTCTGGCATGAATGATCATATCCCTAAACCTATTGATGTAGAAGCGATGTTTATCACTATGGCTAAATGGATATCGCCAGTAAATCCTATTGATGTGAATAGCCTGACAATTGATAAAAATAACGATCATGATTTTGTTAATCAATTTAAATCGATAAATGCAGCGCAAGGTCTGCAAAGAACGCAAGGCGATGTAGTACTTTACCGTAAACTGTTGGCAAAATTTGTTGTTGGGCAATCGGGTTTTGTGGGAGCTTTCACACGTGCGATAGCAATTAACGATGAGACGTTAGCAATGCGACTTGTGCACACTTTAAAAGGTGTTGCAGGAATGATTGGCGCTGAACACGTAGCAGAATTAGCCGCTAAGCTTGAGCAAGAGTTAGCAGAGAGTAATGTTAAGACTGTTCTTATATTGGAAAAAGCGCTTAGTGAAGTATGCACAGAGATTAATAACTCAATGCCGACATTATCAGCTCAACAAAATAGTCTAACCTTAGATAAACCATTAGCGATTAAAACCTTATCAGCACTGATTACGATGCTTGAAAGCTTTGATATGGAAGCAACTGAGTATTTAGACGACCACGGTGATTGCTTGAATGTCGAGCCATTACTTCATAATTATAAATTATTAGAAAAGCAGTTAAGCGAATATGAATTAGATACGGCTATGGAAATAGCTAAGCAAATGATTGAGCAATTAAATCAACTTGATTCTTAGCTGACATTTTCGTCAGCACCTTGTTTACATAACATTAAGGGATAGGAGAACAGATGGAAAAACAAACGATATTGGTGGTAGACGATACTCCAGCAAATATTGATGTTCTCGCGGGTGTGCTGAAGGCTGATTACCATATCAAAATCGCCAAAAATGGTGAGCAAGCGCTGAAGATTGCTAGAGCGATTCCGTTGGATTTAATTTTACTCGACATAATGATGCCGGGAATAGATGGCTATGAGGTCTGTCAGGAATTAAAAGCGGATGAAAGAACTCACCATATACCTGTCATTTTTGTTACTGCGAAAATTTCAGCAGATGATGAAATTAAAGGACTAAATATTGGCGCCGCTGATTATATTACCAAACCGTTTAATCCTCCTATTGTTCAACGTCGCGTGCAGACTCAGTTAGCGCTGACAGATCAAAATCGTATGCTGGCGATAAAAGTGCAGCAAAAAACGGCTGAAATTGCGCAAAATCAACTCGATGTTATTAGAAAGCTTGGCCGAGCGGCTGAATACAAAGACAATGAAACAGGAATGCATGTTATTCGTATGAGCTACTACACGCATATTTTGGCGTTAGCAGCGGGTATCAATGAAGCAGATGCAGAAGTATTAATGCATGCAGCACCTATGCATGATGTTGGCAAAATTGGCGTCTCAGATGCCATTTTAAAAAAGCCTGGCAAATTAACCGCTGAAGAATTTGATGAAATGAAACATCATTGTGTCATTGGAGCTGAAATACTTGGCGATAATGATTCACCTCTTTTAAAAATCGCACAAGAGGTGGCATTGACTCATCATGAAAAGTGGGACGGAACAGGTTATCCCAATGGACTGAAGGGTGAAGAAATTCCACTTTATGGCCGGATTGTGGCTGTGGCAGATGTATTTGATGCTTTGACCAGTGAGCGCCCTTATAAAAAACCTTGGTCTGTTGAGGAAGCTGTAGCCTTACTTGAACGAGAAGCAGGCAGTCACTTTGAGCCTAAATTAGTGCAATTGTTTGTTGATAATATTGAGCAAATTGTAGAAATTAAGGCTAAATTTAGAGATGAAGGTTAATTAGGTTGGTGTAACTGGCGGATGTATTAACAGGTTGGCATAAAATGGTAACTAATGTCAGATAACCAAGATTATACTTGTTGCATATCAAGTCGTTGAGAAGCAGCTGTTCAATCAATTAGTGCTAATAGTATTTCAAGTCATTTTTTGATGAAGCCGAGCCAATATTAGGGTAAGTCATCGCTCAACGTGCATTAAAAATACAGTGACTGATGTCATAAAACTTTGCAATTTACTCCATAGAGGAAAACACCTATGTCTACGACTTTATTCAGTAAAAAATGTCTTTTAGCTGCAGTAATGGTACCGGCTTTACTTACGGGTTGTGCTACAGGCGACACACCTGAGTCAAAAAAAGCCAATGCGCGTAAAGAAACACAAGCGGCATTACAAGAAATTTATGCTGAACATAGTGGTGCTAAAACAGCAGTTGCACAATCTGTTGGCTATGTTGTTTGTACGGGGAGCAACAGTTACTTATTTGCTCTTTCTACTGGCGGTGGTGTGTGTGTATTAACGTCAAATGGACAAAACTCTTATTATCGTTTTGCTACAGGTGGTGTTGGCGCTGGTATTGGCTGGAAGCAAATGGCATTCGTTCAAGCCTTTATGGATAACGATGCAATGACACGTTTTAAAGAATCCGGTTATGAAGGTCAAGCACAAGCAGAAGCCAGTGCTAAGTATGAAGAAAGCGGTGACCAAGCGTCTGCAAACCAATCTGTTGACGTGAGCGGTGTAAAAACATACCAAGTCAACTTGATGGGGGCTGCTGCTCAGGCAACCGTACAAGGTTACAAATATTGGCCAACTGACTTTACTGATGATTTTATCGAAAATGATGAAAAGTAATCGACAGAGTGACTATGACGTTTTAGTCAGCGTCTTTAGTTAACACTGACTAAAGCAAGATATGAAACCGTAATGAACATTTTCATTACGGTTTTTTATTGTCTGTTTAATAGGCTAATCAACCTAAAGGGACTGTTAGGTTGTCGCTCCAAACGTAAATTGTTCGAGCTTCAATGACACTCTATACATATTCCTACAGTGATTGTCGCCTTTTTCGCTTTCCGTGAGTCGCTCAATAAGATAAATTACCCTAGTTAATATAATAAAAATTAAAATGATGTTCAGGACGAATGTTTTTAAGGTGGGTTGAAGTTGATTTCAGTATATTTAGTTGATGATCATGAGTTAGTTAGAACCGGTATTCGTCGCTTATTAGAAGATGAGCGAGGTATTAAAGTTGTTGGGGAAGCCCCAGACGGAGAGACTGCTGTGCAATGGTCGCGTCAAAACGAAGCTGACGTAATCTTGATGGATATGAATATGCCGGGTATGGGTGGATTAGAAGCCACACGTAAGATTTTACGATATCAACCAGAAGCTAAAATCATTGTTTTAACGGTCCAAACAGAAGACCCATTTCCAACTAAAGTTATGCAAGCTGGCGCATCGGGTTATTTAACCAAAGGTTCCACTTCACCTGAAGTATTACGTGCTATCCAGCAAGTTTCTCGTGGCCAACGTTATTTATCACCAGAAATTGCCCAGCAAATGGCATTGAGTCAATTTAGCCATTCAGATGAGAATCCATTTAGCAGCTTGTCTGAACGTGAGCTGCAAATCATGCTGATGATCACCAATGGTGAAAAAGTAAATGATATTTCTGAGAAACTCAATTTAAGCCCTAAAACAGTTAACAGCTATCGCTACCGTTTGTTTGCTAAGTTAGATATCGGTGGTGATGTGGAGTTGACCCGTCTCGCAATTCGCTACAAAATGCTCGATGCCAGTTCTTTTTAAACGCTAGGTGTTATGCCCATGGTATTAACACCTATCCTAGGATAGTGAATGCCATCTCGTTTTAATTCAGCTTTATTTTTAAAAACCGTTTCTTCTTCGCCTGGTGTCTATCGTATGTACGATGACAAGGGCGAAGTGATTTATGTCGGTAAAGCAAAAGACCTCAAAAAGCGCCTTTCTTCGTATTTTCGCGCTAATTTACCTAATGTAAAAACCCAAGCGCTTGTAGCTCGCATTGCCAATATCGATGTCACACTGACTCACAGTGAAACTGACGCATTGATACTGGAAAATGATTACATCAAACAATACATGCCTAAATACAATGTATTGCTTCGAGATGATAAATCCTATCCTTATATTTTATTGAGTGGTCATAAACACCCACGTTTGGCGTATCACCGAGGTCCTAAAAGAGAGAAGGGCCATTATTTTGGACCTTACCCCAATGGTGGAGCAGTGCGCGAAAGTTTGCACCTGATGCAAAAATTGTTTCCTATTCGTCAATGTGATGACTTGTATTATAAGTCACGCTCTCGACCTTGTTTACAATACCAACTCTCTCGTTGTAGTGCGCCATGTGTTGGCGCTGTTTCTGATAGCGACTATTCAGAGCAAGTTAAACTTGCAGGGTTATTTTTACGTGGCAAAGATAAGCAGGTGATCACTGAACTGGTTGCTAAGATGGATCATGCTGCAACCGAAATGGAATATGAGTCGGCAGCCCAATATCGAGATCAAATCACCGCACTAAGGCGAGTTGCCGAGCAACAAGAAGTGTCGAACCACAAGGGCGATATGGATGTGATTGGCGTACACTACGCCTCGGGTATTGCGTGTTTTCATTTGTTATTTATTCGAGATGGTAAAATTTTTGGCAGTCGAAGCTATTACCCATCTGTACCTGCTGAAACCGAACTTGAAGAAGTATTGGTGTCTTTTATCGGGCAGTTTTATTTAAATGCCGATATTCAACGTACTATTCCTAAAGAAGTGTTAATCAGTGAATCATTTGCTGAAAAAGCCGTTTTGGAAACCACCATATCAACAGCACTTGAACGCAAATTCGAAATCAAAACCCATGTACGTGGTGAGCGAGCTAACTTTTTACGTTTGGCTGTGACCAATGCAAGTAATGCCGTTAATACTCGATTGTCCCACAAAAATACCGTCGAACAACGTTTTCAACTACTAGAAGAAGCACTGGAATTCACCAAGCCTATCTCACGGATGGAATGTTTTGATATCAGTCATACTATGGGTGAGAGCACTGTTGCTTCTTGTGTGGTGTTTAATCGCGAAGGTCCACACAAGGCAGATTATCGCCGTTATAACATTAACGGTATAACAGGGGGCGATGACTATGCTGCGATGGAGCAAGCCTTAAAGCGACGTTTTGATAAAATTGATAACAACGGAAAGGTGCCTGACATTGTATTTATTGATGGTGGTTTAGGGCAATTACGTATTGCTCAGGCAATCGTTGATGAAAAGTGTGTGCATCTTGATAATCCTCCTTTATTGATTGGGGTAACAAAAGGTGAAGGCCGTAAAGCAGGCTTAGAAACCTTTGTATTTGGTAATAATGAACAAACCTTTGAGCTGGCTAGTGATTCACCTGCTTTTCATTTAATTTTACATATTCGTGATGAATCACATCGATTTGCTATTACTGGGCATCGTAATAAACGTCAAAAAACCAGAAACACATCAACACTTGAGTCAATCCCTGGTGTTGGACCAAAACGACGTAAGTTATTGTTACAACATTTAGGTGGAATTCAAGAAGTGAAGGGCGCTAGCGTGGCAGAATTAACAAAAGTGCCCGGAATTAGCCTAGAAATGGCACAAACAATCCATGATGCATTGCGAGGGGGATAAAATTAAGGCAAGATTGGCGCTGTTTCTGACTATTTGGTTTCTTTCATGCCTTTTAATTTACCTATAGCGCTAACACTTTTTCGGTTATTACTTTTACCGGTATTTGTGATTGTTTTTTATCTTCCCTATTCTTGGGCGCCGTTTGCTTCTGCATTTATCTTTTGGCTGGCAGCAGTCACAGATGCATTAGATGGCTATGCAGCAAGAAAGTTAAAGCAATCGACGCGTTTTGGGGCGTTTCTTGATCCGGTTGCGGATAAAATAATGGTAACAACAGCGCTTGTGTTACTGGTTCAGCAAAATGACAATATTTATCTTACATTGGCTGCATTATTCATGATTGGCCGTGAAATTGTTATTTCCGCATTACGTGAGTGGATGGCTGAAATCGGCAAACGGGGTGTTGTGGCGGTTTCTTGGATTGGTAAATATAAAACAGCAGCTCAAATGGTCGCGATTGTTGGTTTAATTTGGCAGCCTAATGAATTCTTGACCAATGTGGCTTATGGATTATTCTATATTGCTGCAGTGCTGACTTTCTGGTCTATGATGAGTTATATTTCAGCAGCTTGGAAAGACTTAACGGCAGAGTAGCTTAATAAAAGTTCAATAAGTTTATTTAGTGTTCATTCAGTTAGTTTTGTTGAAAACAGCAATTGACACCGACAGTGAAATCGGTAGAATGCACCCCCGTAGACAGAGATGCTCTAGCGTATAACCGCAAGGTTGCAGCAAGATGACATCAAGGCTTATTTGAGAAGATAAGCAAATGATTGCGACATTAGCTCAGTTGGTAGAGCGATACCTTGCCAAGGTATAGGTCATCAGTTCGAACCCGATATGTCGCTCCAATCATTCTCTATACGGCGCGATGGCAGAATGGCTATGCTGCGGATTGCAAATCCGTCGACCTCGGTTCGACTCCGGGTCGCGCCTCCACAAATTTTGTTTAATTGTATTGATTTACATACAGTTAAAACAACACTTTTGCCCGAGTGGTGGAATCGGTAGACACAAGGGATTTAAAATCCCTCGCTTAATAGGCGTGCCAGTTCAAGTCTGGCCTCGGGTACCATTATTTACATACGTAAGTATGGTGCAAAAAAGCCTCGACATTAGTCGGGGCTTTTTTGTATCTAAAATTTGAAAATTGCTTCTTGGGGAAAAGGTAAATCCCTCGTCGTTTTAAGATAGGGCGTGCCAGTTCAAGTCTGGCCTCGGGTACCATTATAAGAAAGCCTCGACATTAGTCGGGGCTTTTTTGTATCTAAAATTTGAATTTGCCTCTACCTCTAGGGCGAAAGATAAAATCCCTCGTCATTTTAAAATAAGGCGAGCCAGTTCAAGTCTGGCCTCGGGTACCATTATTCTTCTATGAAGAGCTTACATACGAATTAGTATTAAGGTGCATGGTGCAAAAAAGCCTCAACGAAAATTAGGTTTTTTTTGTGCCTGTAATTCGAGTGTTGGCGAAAGATAAAATCCCTCGTCGTTTTAAAATAAGGCGAGCCAGTTCAAGTCTGGCCTCGGGTACCATTATTCTTCTATGAAGAGCTTACATACGACTTATTGTATTAAGTGCATGGTGCAAAAAAGCCTCAACGAAAGTCGGGGCTTTTTTGTATCTAAAATTTGGAACTTGCTTCTACGTCTAGGGGAAAAGATAAATCCCTCGTTGTTTTAAAATAGGGTGTGCCAGTTCAAGCCTAGCCTCGGGTACCATTATAAGAAAGCCTCGAAATTAGTCGGGGCTTTTTTGTGTCTGATATTTGAAATTTTCCTCTTGGGGAAAAGTTAACATTTCTCGCCTTATTAAAACTTTGTCGTATGAAAGTCGTTCGTGTCTGCCTAAGCCTAATTGGGGGCATTACTTACTCATTTCTATTAACTGTTTTTTGAACAAGCCCACAGTTTAATCAATATAAGTTCACAAAGTAGAACGAACACTCTACTATGGGTAGAGTGTTCGTTCTACTAGTGGGGTGTTTGTGCTTAAACAACAAATTGCAGCAAGTCTTGAAGATGTTTTTAGCCAGTTTGGTTTTGCTGAACCGAGTGTTTCTCAGTTACAAAAAGCGTGTGATGTGAGTTTGAGAACCTTGTATAAACATTTTCCTTCTAAAGAAGAAATGATTGTCGCTGCGTTAGATTATCGTCACCAACGATACTTATCTTTTTTGGAACAAGATACAACATCACTTTCTGCGACAGAATCTGTGCTGTGTATTTTTGATCGCTTGCAGCAGTGGATGGAGCAATATGCGCCTAACGGATGTATGTCGATGAATGCCATTGCTGCTTTTCCTGAGAATGAAGCGATCAAAGACGCGGTAGATACGCATAAACAACAAGTTAAGCATTACTTGGGTAATGTTTGTCAACGACCTGATCTGGCTACGCAATTATTCATCTTGCACGAGGGCGTATCAAGTGTATGGCCTTTATTAGGTGCTGATGCGTTTATCTCAACCAAAATCACATTAACCACGTTACTGGAGCACTAATATGTCACCCATTTCAACATCATTGCCACCTACCATGAGTGGGATTCAGCTTTTAGGCCATGGCGGACCCGAAGTCTTAACGCTAAACAATGACATTGCTGTTCCAAGTTATACGGACGAAGATGTGGTGATAAAAGTATTAGCCGCAGGTGTTAATAACACAGACATTAATACCAGAACGGCTTGGTACTCGAAATCTGATGCTGATAGCGACGATGCCAGCTGGTCAGGTAATGCATTAACTTTTCCACGGATCCAGGGTGCGGATGTGTGTGGCGTGATAGTGGCCGTTGGGGCAGGTGTTAACCGCAATAGAATAGGCCAGCGAGTGTTAATTGAGCCGTGTTTACGTTTTGCTAAAGGAAAACGTTTAGAGAGCCCTTGGTATTTTGGCTCAGAATGTGATGGAGGATTTGCAGAGTATACTGTGGTGGCCGATCAACATGCCCATGCTATAGATAGTGAGTATTCTAATGAGGAGTTGGCATCATTTCCATGTTCCTATTCAACGGCTGAAAATATGCTAACTCGAGCTAGAGTGACTGCCAAGGATACGGTATTGATCACTGGTGCTTCTGGAGGTGTTGGCTCCGCAGCAATTCAGTTAGCAAAAGCACGTGGTGCTAAGGTGATTGCTGTAACCAGCCCAAGTAAGAATGAGCAACTTCTTGCATTGGGAGCCGATCAAGTTTTGGAGCGTAATATTGATTTAGTGAAAAGCTTAGGCCGAAACAGTGTCAATGTGGTGATTGATTTGGTGGCTGGCAAGCAATGGCCACAATTGTTAGATATTTTGATGCCAGGAGGACGCTATGCGGTATCCGGTGCTATTGGTGGTGCTATCGTTGAGCTTGATGTAAGAACCTTATACTTAAAAGATTTAAGTTTTTATGGTTGCACAGTGCTTGAACCAGACGTGTTTCCAAATTTAGTTAAGGCTATTGAGCAGAAAAAGATAGCCCCTGTGATTGCAGAGGTTTTTCCTTTAGCTAAGATTAACGATGCTCAGCTGATGTTTGAGCAAAAACAACATGTTGGGAAAATTGTACTCACTGTTGGCTAAGTATGCTTAATGCAATGATGGCCAACAATGTCTTGTACCATCATTGATTGGCTTTTAGTTAACCCACTTGTTGATTTTGGTTCACTTCGATGAGGTCGACCACCATTTTCCCCCAGTGTTGATAAACCTCAGCACTAGGGTGAAAACCATCTTCAGCCATGACCGCATCTGTGAGCGATTCGCGCATATTTAATAGTTCACAGGGTAAATCGCTTTTTGATACCCAAAGTTGTAAAGCGAGATTAAATTCAGCGGCGCGTGCGCCTAAAAACCAACGAAAAGGTTGCGGTAAAGCAGGAAAAGCCTCCATCGGCGGCACTGCGGTAATTATAATGTGTTGGCAATTAAGTTTTCTTTTTAATAAATCGCAAAGTTGCTCAATGTGGAGAATCCAAGTACTGCTTGTAATGGGGCTTAGTACATCATTAACGCCTAAGGATAATACCGCGATATCTATATTTTTTGAGCTGTTATCAGGGATCACTTTATTAAGGTGATTTACACACGCTTGAGTATTGCTACCGCTTTTAGCAATCAATTGCCAATGAACTTGACGAATGTGATGGGTGTTAACACCCGAATGACGTGATTTTAAATGAGACAGAATTTGCCCAGTAAGCGCCTGTTGTTGGGTTTCCACTCCTACGCCAGCAGCGGCAGAGTCACCGACAATGAGTAGGTTTAATGGTTCGACTGTTTGATTTAATGCCTGATTTAATGAGCCATCATGAGGCGCTAGATTATCGACTCCTTCTCGCAGTCCTGTTGCTTCTGGTAATGGTAATGTCGTTTTTTTTACCCAAATGGCCTGCACGAGATAGACAGGCCAAAGCAGTAATAAACTAAGGTAATGCATATGTCGGTGTCCTTTCCGTTTGTTGTGTTAAGTTATTGCATTAAACCAGACTAAATTTGATTTCATAAAGTTGTTCAACGCCTGGGTAAACTTCTTGTATGAGTGATTTCAGCATGTCTAAAGGCATATTCTCTTGCATAGCGTGAGTGTCATCTAACTGATGAAATGCCACTTTCTTTATCGAAATAACCTTAATATTGCAAAACCAGCGTTCGTCTTCAAATGTCGACACACTGAGGGTTTCGCCTTCGATGAAATGAGCTTCAGATTCATCTCGTAAGGTAATCGTTTTTGCACCAGATAAAATATCTTCTTCAAAGCGACTAAAAAAGCTAATAGGGGTTAGTTCAGGCATTTAACGGATATTCTTGTGTTGTAGTGATAACATTTTGCGATATTTATTATACATCTAGCAAGTGATTCAATTTCGTCATATTTCACAATCTAATCAGATAGCTTAACTTAACGACCTGAATAACATATCATGTGCGCTTTTTTGTCCATTGCCATGGACGATATGATGAAGGAACTTCCATTGCACACGCTAGCTCAATTACAGTCCGGTGAACTAAAACAGCAACACATCAAGCGATTACAAATAGCAGAGCAATTAACGACATTTCCGTTAGAGATTTTAACCTTGTCGGACTCTTTGGAAGTGCTTGATCTTTCAAATAACCGACTAAGCAGTTTACCTGATGAGTTTGCTTGCTTAGCTGAGCTTAAAATTCTGTTCCTTTCATTTAATTGTTTTACCGAAATTCCATCTGTCATTGCTCAGTGTCCTAAACTTGAAATGATTGGCTTTAAAGCCAATCAAATTGAATCGGTACCAGAGAATTGCTTTCCGGTTGATACCCGCTGGCTTATTTTGACTGACAATCAAATCACCCATTTACCAGAGTCAATGGGGCAATTACATCGCTTAAAAAAGTGTGCTTTAGCAGGGAATGTGATTACCCAATTACCCGATTCAATGCAGAACTGTCATGAACTTGAGTTACTGAGAATATCGGCCAACAAGTTAGCAAGTGTACCTGATTGGTTATTAAGTCTCCCTAAGCTTGCTTGGCTCGCATTTAGTGGAAACCCTGTGACGCAAAGTAGCGAAACTCATGCAGACTTTTTACAAGCAAGCATGTCTGAATTTGTATTAGGCGATCAATTAGGTCAAGGCGCATCAGGGGTGATATATCAAGCTCAATGGAACAAGGCGCAATTGGATAGTGCTCAAACGTCTAGTCATCAAACCGTTGCGTTAAAGATGTTTAAAGGGGCTGTTACGTCAGATGGATACCCAAAAGATGAGCTTCATTGTTGCTTAACTGCAGGTGAACATCCAAACCTGATTAAAGTGTTAGCGCAAATTGCTGAGGGCGATGACTTAGGTTTAGTCATGGAGATTATCCCTTCTGGTTATTATAATTTAGGTTTACCACCATCGTTAATTACCTGCACACGAGATACCTTTGCCGATGAAATGAGTATCTCACTGGAAAACATTATTAAGGTTATGGCGAGCATGGCTGGTGCATTAGCCCATTTGCATCAACAAAAAATCAGTCATGGCGATATTTATGCGCACAATACTATGATAGATGACAGTGCAAATATTCTGTTCGGTGACTTTGGCGCCGCGACGGATTTAAATAAATTATCTGTATCGCAAGTCAATCAAATGCAAGCAATAGAAGTGAGAGCCTTTGGCAATATGTTAGAAGATCTTCTCGGACATTACAGTCAATCTTCTTTACATGAAAGTAGTGACTTTGCTGACAAAACGCTATTCACGTCGTTATTATTATTGACAGAACAATGCTTAAATAACTCAGTGAGTCAGCGCCCAAGTTTCAACGAACTCGCTCAACAAATATCAAGTTTACGTTAAACCATATCGGTTTAAACATGCGAGCTTGGTTAATGACAAAGGAATGGAATGACACAAGCTCAAATTGACATCATATCCCAGCAGATCAAGCAATGCCGTTTATGTGAATCAAGGTTAGCCCATGGTGTTAATCCTGTGGTACAGATCCATTCGAAGGCGAGAATCTTAATTGCAGGGCAAGCTCCTGGGCTTGCTGTGCATCAATCAGGTATTCCTTTTAATGACGCTAGTGGAGATAGACTAAGGGACTGGTTAGGCATAGATAAGGCTGTATTCTACGATCCCGAAAAAGTCGCTATTCTCCCGATGGGCTTTTGTTATCCAGGAAAGGGCAAAAGTGGCGATTTACCGCAGTTAAAAATATGTGCGCAAACTTGGCGAGAACACGTTTTAGCTGAGTTGACTCACATTAAGCTGACCGTACTTGTTGGTAAATATGCTCAAGACTATCATTTAAATGAAACCAAACAGTCTTTAACGCAAACAGTACAAGACTGGCAAAAATACCCCGATTCAATTCTGCCTTTACCGCACCCAAGTCCAAGAAATAATATATGGCTGGCAAAAAATCCGTGGTTTGCCGAGAAATTGTTACCTGAGCTCAAACATCGAGTCAATCAAGCGCTCGCGATGTCGTCTATATAAGTCGGTGATATATTAGTCTTTCTCGCTGTGTTTTTATGCTATTTGCTCGCAAAATGGGCATTTGAACAATAAGTTTCATTTTTATGTTGATCCTATCTGAAAAATCAGTAAAGTATGCACCACATCAGCGGCGGCAACCGATTGCTTACGTTGAAAAACAAATTTTGTAACGCGTTTTGACGAGTTACCAGAGTTTGCCCGAGTGGTGGAATCGGTAGACACAAGGGATTTAAAATCCCTCGCTTAATAGGCGTGCCAGTTCAAGTCTGGCCTCGGGTACCATTATAAGAAAGCCTCGACATTAGTCGGGGCTTTTTTGTGTCTGTAATTCGAGCGTTGGCGAAAGATAAATCCCTCGTCGTTTTAAGATAGGGCGCGCCAGTTCCAGTATGGTCTCGGGTACCATTATTTACATACGTAAGTATGGTGCGAAAAAGCCTCAACGAAAGTTGGGGCTTTTTTGTATCTAAAATTTGAATTTACATCCACGTTTAGGGCAAAAGATAAATCCCTCGTCGTTTTAAGATAGGGCGTGCCAGTTCAAGGCTGGCCTCGGGTATCATCATTTACATACGTAAGTATGATGCGAAAAGCCTCAACGAAAGTTGGGGCTTTTTTGTGTCTGTAATCTGAGCGTTGGCGAAAGATAAATCCCTCGTCGTTTTAAGATAGGGCGTGCCAGTTCAAGGCTGGCCTCGGGTATCATCATTTACATACGTAAGTATGGTGCGAAAAAGCCTCAACGAAAGTTGGGGCTTTTTTGTATCTAAAATTGTCCCGTCCTGAGATAAG
>NZ_JBFRJQ010000024.1:0-1456 GCF_041468985.1 Shewanella sp. 10N.286.52.A9
AACGCACCATCGACCCTTAACAATCCCGAGTGAACGTCTTTATCTTCAGTGAGTGAGGCCGTTGCTGTACCAGAGATAATAGCTTTGTCATCAGTGCCACTAATAGACACAATAATTTTATGGTCGGTACCGTCTGCGGAGTGAACGATCAAAGTGTCAGTTAATGATTCACCCGTTTTCAACCCTTGAATCACAGTTTGGGAATTATCGGCTGCATAGGCCCAGTGACCTTGCTCGTTAATTGATAAAGTACCAAACTGACCTTGCACAGTATTGCCAATGAAGTGAGCTTGATTTTTATCTAAGTCAGCAACAGAAAGCATCCCCTCGACGTGTAAATCACCTTGATTGACGTCGTAATCTTCTTTCAGGAAAGCGAAAGTCTCTCCCCCCGGTGTTGGTGCTGTTAACGTATTGGCATTACCTGAAGAGTAGATGACGTTTGCGATTACAGCTTTGTCATCAGTACCATTAATCGTGATGGTAACCTGTTGCTCGGTACCGTCTATTGTTCGAACGAATAAGGTATCAGTCAGTGACTCGCCTGTTTTTAGCTCTTGAATTGCCGTCTGTAAATTGTCGGCAGTGTATGTCCAATAGCCACGGGAATCGATACTGAGCTGACCAAATTGTCCTTGTAGCATACTCGCCGTAAATTGGTTTTCACCTGAGTCAGGGTCGGTAACAGTAAGCTGCCCTTGGGTATGCAGCATACCTTGGCTATCTTGGTGGCGATCTTCAGTGAGACTGGCACTGTCTACCCCTTGAATTTGCGCAATCTGGTTGCTGCCATGGATATCAATAGTGAGTTGCTGGCTAACAGTTTGACCAGAGCTGTCAGTGACATTGACGATGAATTGTTCTGTCGCCTTGTCGCCTTGATTCAATGCTTGGGTGCTGGCTGACTGATTGTCTAATCGATATAGCCATTGGCCTGTGTTTGGATTAATCGTCAATTGTCCGAATTGACCTTGTCCATTTAAAATTGACCAGCTTGCATTGTCATTATGGTCAACGTCGGTGGCCACCAATTGACCTACGACAGAGTCAAGAGTGCCTTGGTCATTGAGCGAGCCGTGATGGTTACCGGTTACGGTTGGGAGATCATTAGTACCTTCTACATTGATGATTACCAGACTATCGACTTGATGACCTTCTTTGTCTGTTGCAGTCACGACAAATTGTTCAGTGTGCCTTTCGCCCTCACTCAATGAGTTGGTATTAACTGACGTGTTATCGAGATGGTATTGCCATTGCCCAGTGGCAGCATTGATTTGCAAACTGCCAAATTGACCTTGGTTTTTTGCTGATGACCAAGTCACTGTTTGGCTATTATCACCGTGAGCACTCAACATACCTTGAGCCGTATCTGTTGAGGCATCTTCTTTGACTTGTTGAATTTGCTGTTGACCATCTACCGTAAGCGGCTTTTCATGAGTGCCAGTGCCAGTGCCAG
>NZ_JBFRJQ010000024.1:2145-70854 GCF_041468985.1 Shewanella sp. 10N.286.52.A9
GTGCCAGTGCCAGTGCCAGTAATTGGTGGTTGGCCATGGGTACTTGGAGTTTGTGGTCCAGGATGGAGTGGCGTTGGCTGAGTGACTTGGGCGTACGTTGTAGGATTGGGAGTAGTCGAATCTTGATCGGGCTGCTGATCATTCTTCTGAGTAATATTCGTTTGGGCTGCTCGAAATTGACTGATATCTTCTGTTGCAGTATTGCCTGCTTTAAACGGCTCAGCATTTCCAATTCCTGTTGTTTCGGTTGAACCTGTCTCTTTGATTAGTTTATTTTCAGGCGTTGCTTGAGTAACCTCTAAAGCGTCATCTGACTGTTCTGCCGATGCAATTTGGCGAGTGGCAGTGATAGTCTCTGTCGCTTCGGTGGTTTGATTGGTTACTGGCGATTCAACACTCTGTGGGATTTGATCAGAGGGTAAGTTTGGTTTTGTTTTCCCATGCGCTAGTGAAGAGCTAACCGATTTATCGGCAACAAGATCCTGATTAATACCGACAGTTGTTTGTGGGGTATCTCGAGCTTCTTTTGCTAGGAGTTTTTTGGCTTCAACGTCAATTTTATTGGCCGCAACCTTTGCTTTTTTATCTCGTTTAACTTGTTCAGTTTGCGTAGCCGTGTTGGGCTTATTGACCTGTTTAGTATCCGTTTTTTGCTCACTATTAGGTGGAGTCTTGCCTTGGTTGTCTTGAGTCATGCTAACCTCTACCTCTCACCGAATGCTTCATTAATATTAGTAAACACGGGTTTCCATAAATATTGGAAAACACTTTTATCCCCAGTCACTATGTCTGCTTCTCCTGTCATGCCTGGGATTAATTCAAATTGACCAGGCGTGTCAAAAAAGTAGGGCTTTTCGATGGACAGTTGCACCTTGTAAAAAACGCCGCCTTTTTCATCTGAGTCAGTGCTGGGAGAGATGCGTTTGACGATGCCATCAAGCGCGCCGTATCGACTGTAATCAAAGGCATCAATTTTGATACGAGCACTTTGACCCACTCGAACAAAGCCGATATCTCTTGGGGACAGTTTAATTTCCATTAACCCTGTTTTAGTCATAGGAACTATCACTGCAACAGTGCCTCCTGGTTGAATGACACTGCCAGTTGAACTTGTTGGAATGGATTGAATAATGCCATCAACTGGGGCGGTGACAGTATTTTGGGAGACTAAAGAATCAGAAGATTTAAGCCTTGCGACCACTCCGAGCAATTCTGCCTGGGTATCAGTACGTCTCTCGCCGACTTCTTTAAATAGCGATGCCTGTTTTTGCTTAAGCTGTCGCTCTAAATTGATGAGGTTTTTAGACAGCACTTGCTGCTTACTTTCCATTGATTTGAGTTCACGCATGTAGGAATCAAGTTTTTGTTGAGACTCTAAAATGCGTAACTTAGAGACCGCTTGTTCTGCTGTGACTGACAGCATCATTTTCAGGGTTTGTTCAGCAGTTTGTATTTGATCGCTCAGTGGCGGTATTTCTGCTTTGAGACCATCAAGTTCTGCTTGGGTTTTGGCGATATCGGATTCTGACAATTGTTCCATTGCTATACGCTCTTCATTCATTCGTCTTAAAGCGGAAGTATGAAGTCGCAGTAGCTCAGGGTACTCGATGGCAAATTCGCTAAAGTCAGCCTCTCTTTGTTCAGCAAAGGCGTCATAACGCTCGATTCGCATGATAAGGTTGGCACGTTTACTGGTTAACTCTTCTTCAGCTGATAAGCTGTCGATAGACACAAAGCTTGCTAAAATATCGCCTTTTTTAACCACATCACCTTCTTCAACCACTACTGACGCAATGGTGCCACCTGCACGGCTTTGGATCACTTGTCGATGACCTAATGGCACGACTTGTCCTTTAGACTTTGATATTTCTTCTACATCAGTAAAAACAGACCAAATCAGCATACATAAAATTGATCCAGTGATGATTAAAATGACATTGCGGATCATTTTTCGTTCTGCAGGTGCTTCAATGGCCTCAGCAAATTCATGTTCAGGCCACACTCTGTTAGCTAGTTGACGATTATCCATTAGTTGGAGACTCCTGCATGGCTTGGTCTGAAGGTGATGTTATTGAAGCTTGGGGAGATTCAGAAGCTTTATCTGGAATAGGCCCTGCGTATACAACAGCGCCTTTATCGAGAATGACGACTTTATCAGCATGTTTAATTAAATCTTGATCGTGACTAGTAAACAATACGGTGGATTTACCTTTGAGGTTTAGTAAGGTTTCAATCAATTTAGCCTTAGACGCAGGGTTACGGTGAGGCAAGGGTTCATCTAATAATATGAATGGCGATTGCTTTATGAAGGCTCTGGCTAAATTGATATAACTGCCTTCAATGGCTGAGAGCATGGCATTATTCTCGCCCAATAAGTCGACGGTTAAGTCATTATTGATACTTTTAAAAAAGCTTTCGCCGCCAGCATTGACCAGCGCTGTAATGATTTGTTCATCGCTAGCGCCGGGTTTAGCAATTCTGATATTTTCGGCTAATGAACCCGGGAATATGTCAGGTTGTGATGGGCTGTAAGCTGCCCAGTGACGAAACTGCTCAGTATCGTACTGTTTTAGGTTCTTGCCATTTAAGGTCACAAAGCCAGCTTGGGCTTCAAGTACGCCAAGCGCGCTGAGTAATAGTGTTGATTTACCACAGGCATTGGGGCCAATAATCGCAACCAGTTCGCCCGGTTCAACATCAAATGTCACACCTGATAATGCTGCTTCCCCCTCAGCTTTATAGCGCAAAGTGAGATGCTGAAACGCTATCGAAGGAGCCTTGGCATTATCGGGCGTATCTAGTCTTAACTCTGACTGTTCAGTGCTTGCTTGCATGAAACGATCAAACTGTTTCACAGCAATGTCCATCATGGTGAACTTTTGCTTAGATGAAAACGCTAATTGTGCAGGACCAGTAATGCGCCAAATCATCATCACGCAAGCAATTAGTGCACCTGGCGATATGGTTTGATCTAACACTAAAAAGATACCTGTAAAAACGGTTATCAACGCAGTAAATAGACTCAAAGAGTGAGCCACAGCGGCATTAAGACCATTGCGTTTTGCATAAAGGAAGTTTTGGCGACTGTTTTCTTGGCTTTGGCGAATGAATTTTGTTTGCCAAGCTTCAGTGTCGCCCGCGGCTTTTAGTTGCAGTAAATTTTTTGATAATTCACTCATGGCATTTTGATATTCGCCACTGATGGTGGGTGATGCTGCTTGCACATAACGGCTCAATACTTTCATGACCAAGTAATACAGAATCAACATGCCAATTGGCACTAACACTAACCAGCCACTTAAAAACATAATGGCGAATAACGCAATGAGGGTGAAAGGTAGGTCGACCAATCCACCACCACCCGGGCCTGATAACAGCATTCTGACTTTTTCTGCATTTCGCATGCGGGCAATATGGTTGGATATACCCACTCTAGATAACACCATGAGCGGCATATGCAGTAGTCGATAAAAGGTAATTTCTGATAGGTCTCTGGCAAATCGATTACTGGTGGTTGCTAATATTTGTGCGCGAGCAAGTCGAGTACTAACGAGTATGCCTACGGCTAATAATCCACCCAAGGCAATACTGGGTAAAATGGCAGGAGTTTGCCCTCCAATAACACGGTCATATACTGCCATTGTGAAAAGAGGTACGGCTAACCCAGTCAAACTTGCCAATAAACTTAACCAAAATACAGGACGATACCACTTCGTTCGCTTACTCATATGTGCTGCGAAAGCTTGAACATTTTTCTTCGTTGTCGGCAATGACTCAATTAAGAATATATATGCAGAGTCATCTATTTGCGTTAGATCGAATCGCTGCCATTGGTTATCTTGAAATTTCTCGAAAACGTTCGCTTGTCTTCTAACAATAAAGCCAGCCTTATCTTGTGGAATGACCAAGAATGGGTGAATCGAGAGATGAAGATGCTTGGCTGAATTATTGGTGACAGTGAAATCAATTTGATGCTTTTTAAGTAAGCGTGATAACCCAAGGGTATTAAGTTGAATGGTATTGTTATCGCTGGAAATATTACTGGCCTGAGTATAAAGACCTAATTGCTTAAACAGCTCAACAACAAGTGGTTTAAGTTCTACATCAGAAGTGCTCATGAGTTCACCTCTTGATTCGATTTAAGTTCATTTTCTGTGTCGGGGGCATTGTGTGCATGGCCCATGATTTCAATATTACTATCACTAATATTTGCCAGTTCGAGGAAGTGAGATGCAGTGATAATGGTCATTTGCTGTTTTAGTTTTTCGAGCAAATTAAGTAACCGACTTTGGGCATCAGCATCTAGCGATATCATGGGTTCGTCTAGCAATAATATTGAAGGTGATTGCACAACAGCCCGAACAATCGCAATGATTTTGATTGCCCCCTTATTGAGCATTTGACTATCACTGTCACCGACCAGGGTTTGATAACCATTGGGGAGTTCGGCAATTTTACTGGTCAGCCCTAATGCATCGGCAATAGCCATTGCTTGAGGTTCGTATTCAGCTCTAAACATGGTCATGTTTTCTAATAAACTGCCGGCAAAGAGTGTAGGCCAGGGGGCAACATAGGTTATTGATTGCCTGAATTCCTTGCCATCGTGTTCTTCAATTGCAATATCATCAATGCAGACTTGGCCTGAAGATACTTTCTGGAACCCTGCAATAATACTGAGCACATGGCTAGCGTGGCTTAAAGGATTAGACTGTAAATTGACTAAGCTATTGGGTTGGATGGATTGAGTGAAATTATTGATGGTTGTGCCAAGATTATTACTAGTGACATTCTCAAATGTAATTGGGCCTAAAGGGAGCTTTTGGTGATAAACCTTTGTGGCTTTAAACGACTCAGCTGGAACTTGGGTAAGGTCGTTAACATGGGACATTGCAGTTTTAGCGCTGACTAATCTTGAACGCAGGCTAATAATTGCACTTAATGGTGCAACGGCGCGGCCTGCCAAAATTGAACAAGCGGCAAGTCCACCTGTTGTCAGTGAGCCATTTAATACTTCGAGACAACCCAGCATGACTAAAATGAGAGTCGTGCCTTGGGATGCCCCTTGAATCACTTCTTGTAATTTTGCCGATAGCCAATCGACTTGCTGCTGCTTATCAAGACGCTGGTAATTGATATTGTTATAAATGCCCGATAAACGATCTTCAAGTGATAAGGCTTTCGCGGTTGTTAAACCAGATAAAACCAGTATAAGCATTCTAGTTCGCTCGGCATCAGACAGTGCCAGTGCGTGAGTCGCAACTGCGAGTTTTTTCCCAATAAAATAAACTAATGCGCCTACAACAACCCATACGGCTATTGGAATAAAGACTAAAGGGCCGCCTATATAGGCGACTAAGGCAAGGAAAATCAGGACGAAAGGGAAGTCCATCAAAGCAACAATAGCTTGTCCAGAGTAAAGTTCTCGCATACTAGAAATACTGGCGAGGCCGTTGGCAATACGACCAGTACCCATGGCTTCAACATGGCGATAATTAGCTTTCATGAGCTTATCAACGACATCAGATGTTGTTGATAACTCGAAGTTGGCTGCTGATGCTGCAAGAATCCAACTACGACCATACCTAAGTAACAGTTCAAGCAAAATAGCGACGGCGACTCCTGATACTAAAATAGTCGCAGTCCCGTAACCTTGATTAGGTAAAATTCGGTCATAAATTTGTAGCATGGTGAAAGGCAAGGCGAGCGACAATAAATTAATAAAAGTCGACGATAAAAAAAGCTCTGGAAAGGCTTTATTTTTGGAAAGTAAACTGAAGTTTTCCCGCATTTATTCAACTTCCTTATAAACACTAACTGTTATCCATAAAGCGTAGTTCACTTTGTGCGAATTACCTCCAAGTTAAATGCTAAAGGTTATTAATTCAACAATTAACGTTTGTTATAGTTCGAAAGTTGAACGTTGGGAAAAGGGCGTGTTTGATTGAGAATAATTATGTTGGTTGTTCGGTTTATAGAGTTATAGATTGAGATAAAGGTGGAAGGGGCAATGGAAAGGAATATTTGTAGCACTCTATATAAAAAACTGCCCTCTTTGCATTGGGCAGTTTTCAAGTTTAGACCTTCTTTATTCCTCAAGTCGGGTTATTTAGTCTGTTGTTGCATGTTTCTTAATCGACTTATTTTTCATTGGATCGCCTTCATAGCCTAATGCTTTCCAATCCATGCGAGTGCCTTTAATGTGACAATCATTGCACTTTAAAGCTTGCTCTGTTGGGGCAACCATATGATTGATACGCCACCACATCTCAGTTTCAGCAAAGCCATATTCGCCACTGTATTTTATGCCTTTATCTAACATCGCTTGATTGGCCTGCATACCAAGTTCAGCAGCTTTATTCCAATCAAAGGTTTTCCAATAACCGCCTTTACCAAAGACCTTAGCTGTGATGAAAATGTTTTGTTTGCTGTCATAAATCTGCTTACCAGTATGCACTTTAAATGGATATATCTTGGCTTTTTCATCATTGATATCACCTAGAGGGTAAGTCAATTTAGTGACCACCTTAGGATCCATTTTATCGCCAGCCATATAGGCATCAGCCTTACCGTTATACCAAGCATATTGAGGTTGAACATTTTTAGCCCAAACAAAGTTACCTTTCTTTTTCATGTAGGTATGTTTGCCGTACTCATCTTTAGTTTGCTCAATATCTTGTCCTGCCGTTGACCAATCCCAGCTCATTTTGGTGGGTTCATTTTTAGCAAATTCAGGAATATGACAGGTTTGACATGCGATGCTGCTGGTATGGCTATTGAGTCGTTTATTGTCATGTGGAGCGGCTTCATGGCAATTTTCACAACCAATATCACTCATGCCTCCTGGTGATACTCCCATGGCATTACCTCTGATTTGATGACTCTCAGTTGTATGACAAGTTTGGCATTGGAAGTCATTTCCATCAGTATCCATATGCACATCAGTGACTTTATCAGGGTAAGACATAGAAGAGTCTAAATCGCCATGTTTAACCCCATCGCCACCGCCGCCATAGAAGTGACAACTACCGCAATTATCTCGAACTGGGGCACCGACATTTTGGGCCACTCGTTCAAGATTAACTTTGGCGAGCACTTCGCCTGCACCTGCAGGATCTTTAACATAAGTACCTGTTGTGTCGTGACAAATTAAACAGTCTACTTTGGTCATGTCATTGAAATCAAAGCTATCATCTTTCCAGCCGTAACCGGCATGACAACTAGTGCATCGAGGCTCATTGCCTGAGACGGCGATACAAAAGTTATTAATGGCATTTTTTTTGCCACGTTTGACGGTGCGCCCTGGCAGTTGTTGCTCAAGCTCCCATGTCCAATGAGAAGATTTCATCACGTCTTTAGCATGATCTTCATGACATTCGATACATTGACTTGTGACTTCACTGCCTTGAGTAAAAGGCCCTTCTATATAGTCTTTATGTGGATTAGCAGCACTGGCAAATAAGCTAAAGCAACATAATCCACCTGAAATTAAGCTGATTAAGAGTGTTTTCATATAGGACTCCAACCCTCAGTGATCGCTGAGGGAAGTTAATAGCATTAGAAATTAACGGTAAGAGATGCATTAACGTCGTAAGCGGTATCGACGACTGGCAGCATTGAGTAGGCTTTGCCTGCAACAACATCATCCACTTTTTGTGGTTTGCCAACAGGCGTGCCGCTGCCTGTATATTCAAAGTCGTAATAGAGCCCTGCGAGTTTAATAAACATTCTCGGATTGATATCAAACATGTAATAGGCTTCAGCCACATGTCCTCTGGTAGCCAGTTTGCTGCCAATAGGGTCATCTTGAGCTTGGGTGAAAGGAGTCCAATATTCAGAACCATAGTTATATTCAAGGCCAACTTTACCGTAAGGTGCTGGGATTTGTACGCCGACATAAATTCCGTAGCCGTCTTTGGCATCATTTTCTTCAGCGGCTGAAGGCATCATGATAATTTCACTAGAATCTGCATTTAATTGAGCTTCAAAAACAGCATCAGTTAGCATGCCGCCAAACATACCAGCATTGCCATTACCATCGGCGCGGGTCCATCCTCCAGATACGAACCACTTCACGTCATTATCTTCTTCGCGAGCGAAGCCAATGCCACCTAAGAACATATCGCCAATGACATCACTAGGCTGCACTCGAGTAACGAAGTTGAAGTCCTCAAACTTTTGCATGTCTTGATACATGGTTGGGGCAAATATTTCAGCCAATTGAGTTGGAAAAGCCATAGTGCCTTTAAAGCCATCATTGACATCTTTTGCGCCAAACAAGGTGAGTTGAAGGAAGTTTTTACCGTCGTTAACAACATCAATATTAAAGCCACCTAAGTGAGTGTCTTTAGTGACGATATCGCCAAACATTTCGCCATTTCCCCATTGGGATTCGAATCCTTGACCGTAACAAAAGCGAACCACTTGGCCTTCAACACCAGTGATATCACTTAGGTGATAACCCATAGTGGCGCCATCAAAATTAAAGTTAACTAAATGACCAGAAGGTGTGCCGCCGCGTTTTTCATTTTCCCGGTACTGGGTTGGTGGGCCATAAGTTGAAGGTCGACGCCCTATGGATAAATACAGTGGTGAACCATTAATATTTTTCCAATCAAAATAGGCGCGTTCAACTCTTAGCCAGTCGCCGCTTGGGTTGCCGCTATTGGTGCCATCCATAGTAAACGACCGCCAAGAGTCAAATACTTGTACTCCTGTTGAATCTCCCCAGTTCTTAAACATACTCAGACGACCAGCAAAGCTGACGTTGTCCCATACTTTGGCTTTAAGGTTCAGTCTTAAACGAGTGGTGTAATATAGGTCGTTATCAATATCTTGTACGGACTTGGGCGACAATACGTAAGGCAAGTTGCCTTGAAGCTGTCCATTTTGAAAAGCCGTCGCTAAGTTGGGGTTAGCCGCCATCATTTTTGCCAATGGTGAGTTAGCATCATCGGGCATTCCAAACTCGCCGGACATCGCCTTGGCACCAAAATCGTTAAAGTCGACATTAATGGCAGGGTTCCAAGTGACATCTTGGTAGTGAAGTGAATGAACTTTAGTTCTAAAGTCGCCAGTGATTTCTATTCTATCTAATGCTGTGTGACGCTCATTTTTATCGACTCGGTTGTTGATATCATCAAGTTCATCATTGATATCGACAAGCTGTTGTTTAAGCTCTGCTATTTTTTGTGCATCGGTTTTATTAAGGCTATCTCTTTGTATATCAACATCATTAGCATAAGCGCTTGCTGATAACATCAAAGCATTAGCAACTAATAGTGAAATTAGAGTACGCATAACATCTCTCCTTTCGAATGAGCAGCTCTTACATAAACTGCCTTCGATTGATGTTGGAAATCCTCTGTTTTGCTGAATTTAGGCAGCATTAAGCCCTGAGAAAATTCCCATCTTTCATTAATTTATTGAATTAAAAGTGTTTTATAGTATAACTGGGTTACCTAACCACAGGTTTGTGGTTGGTCTGAATCCGCTGCATGGTCATATAGGAACTGTTGGATATCTAATAGTTCTTGTTCATCCAAGGCATTGAATACTTCAGCTTTTGCTTTGTGTTTATTACGCTTAAAAAAACGGTCCCATTGGCTCATTGTTTTGCTCATTGGGGTTATCTCTCCACCTTCATCGCCTACGCCATGACAAGCCTTGCACTCTTTTTTATAGAGGTGTTTGCCTTTTTTAGGATTACCTCCATCAGCAGCTTGAACTTGTGCTCCAAAACATAAAGCGAGGGTGACGCATACGAGTATTTTATTTATTGTTTTCATCATCATTTCCTTTGTCTTACCTTGTACTGAGTTAATGGGTTTGGATATTTATGTATCTGGCTTGTTATTAAATTTAACAGTTGTCAAAAAAGGAATTGTTGAGTTCGATCAAGTAAATTAAAAAAATCTAATTGATAAAAATATAATTGATAAAAATCTAATGCTTTGAGGTGTATATTGTTTGTTATTGATAAATAATGGTATTTTTCTTTTTGTTAAGAGGGGGGAGTATTGTTTAATGCTTGCAATCGCTTTTGAAGGCAGGTTTTAGATCACACTTTTAATATTTAACTATCTCTAAAGTGATATTTGGTGGTTGCATAAAAGTAAATATGGAGAAGGATACAGCAGAAAGTGTGCACTGTTTTAGTTACAGTGCACATTGATCAATGTGTCTATTGATGTTGTCGGTAAGCTCTTATGGTTGCTGACGTGTTGCGGCAAGCGCGATTTCACGAACACAAACACTTTGTGGCATTTCGTAGGCAAATACAGCTGTTTCAGCAATGACTTCTGGTGCGACTACGCCGCCCATGTCTTCTTTCCAGTCTGCGTAGCCATCTTTAATCGCTTGATCTGTTGTGTGGCTTAATAACTCAGTTTCTACCGCTCCTGGTGCAATGGTCACCATGCGAACATCGTCCATAGCAACTTCTTCACGGATATTTTCCGTTAATGCATGTACAGCAAATTTAGTTGCACAATAAGCCGCATGGTTTGGAAAGGTTTTACGGCCAGCAATTGAACTTACGTTGATGATAGTACCTGTTTTACGGGCTTTCATGCTGGCTAAAACAGCATGAATACCATTCAGTACGCCCATTACGTTGATGTTGAGCATCTTGCTCCATTCTTGTGGATCTTGCACATCTGCTTGACCTAGTAACATCACACCAGCGTTATTGATTAAACAGCCAACAGGGCCGTATTGTGTTTCAGCTTCAGTAATGGCTGCTTTCATCGCTTCAGTATCTGTCACATCAACGCTAATTGCTAAGCTATTTTCAAGTTGCAATGCCTGCATGGGTTCAAGACGGCGAGCCAATAATAATAATGGATGTCCCTTAGCGCTGAATGCTTTGGCCATTGCTGCACCAATACCTGAAGATGCACCAGTAATTACGATAAGTTCTTTCATGATTTCGACCTCTCTTTGTTAATGAGAGAATTATAGAGCGCGATTTATTGTTGATATATAATCGATAAAGAACACAATTGTTTACGTATGACTTCTAATAAGCCAGCGTTAGCGATGACTCATTGACGTATATAGGCGGTGGTTACTGCAGAACTGTTACCATCTTATCTGCAAATGGATATTGAGAGTTAAATGAATACAGAAATAAACTTAGTGGATATCCGTGCTTTTGTGGTGATTGCAGAACAAGGTAACTTTACTCAAGCTGCGGAAGTATTGGGCTGTTCACGCTCGCACTTATCTAAACAATTATTGAGTTTAGAAACATTTCTAGGTGTCAGTTTGATTATTCGCACCACCAGGACGCAGCGCTTGACAGATCAAGGCGCGATGTTTTTACAACAATGCCAGCAAGCATTACATCAAATTGAGCAAGCTGTGGCCACCACAGTAGATAGTGCGGAAAAATTATCAGGTAATATTTATATCAATTGTGTGGGTGGTTTTTTAGGGGAAGACATTATCGTTCCCTTAGTGAATGACTTTATCCAACTATATCCCGATATCACTATAGATCTCGATTTCAGTAGCCAACGAGTCGACTTAATTGAAGATCATTTTGATGTGGTATTTAGAATGGGCGATTTATCGGATTCAGGATTAATAGCACGAAAGCTTATTGATATTAAAAACTGTACCTTGGCGTCACCTGCCTATCTTGAAAGATATGGACAGCCGACACATCCGAGCCAACTCAATAAGTATGCTTGTATCGTTGGTTCGATTAATCATTGGCGTTTTAGTCAACAGGGAGCTGTGAAAGAGCATATTGATGTTGCGATTAAAGGTAAGTTTCGGTGTAAAAATGGCCGAGCAATGAAGATTAGCGCATTAGCTGGTAATGGTATCGTCAGGTTGCCATATTTATATTGCCATCAAGAGATACAAACTGAGAAATTAGTCGAAGTATTTACAGATTGGCAAATACCCGACACACCGTTTTATGTGCTTTATCACAAGGACAAATTTCAACCTGAGCGCCTGAAAAAATTTATACAGTTTACCCATGAAGGTTTCAAATCTTATCTGCCTGATTTATAAAAATTTAGTCAATGCAGTTAGTTGAAACAAGGTAAAAATGAAAATTTAGTTTGCTGATATGACATCCTTTTTTGATTATTTCTACTATCTTTATTAAACAATAAAAATAGGAAAACTGGGATGCTATCAAGACTAGCGCTACCTTTCTGTTTACTCTTGCTTGCCAACAATGTGCAAGCTAGCGGGCTTTATTTTGAAGCTCGCAGCGACAGTATGGGCGGTACTGGTGTTGCTGCCTCTAATCGAGTTGGCGCTAGTTTCATTAATCCTGCTTTATTGGCCATTCTTACTCCACATAACACCTATACCAATGATGAAATCAACAAGACCCAAGCATTTTCTTTATTACTGCCAACAGTTGGCGCCGAAGGCTCCGATAGCGATAATATGATTGATAAGTTTGATTCGTTACAGGACTCTTATGATGGCCTTGAAACGGCAATCAATAACGGTGACTCCGCCGAGGTTGAAGCCTTTCGAGACGACTTAGTGTTAGATTTAGAATCACTCAAAGGCAATGTGGCGAATGTATCAGCAGGAATTGGTGCAGCCTTGGTGATACCAAATCAACGTATGCCGATGGCGGTTTTTTATAAAAGTTATATTGACGCAGTGGGTGTGGCCGATATTGCCCAGTCAGACATTGATACTTTGAACGTGCTTGACCCTAATAACCCGCCAACTGAAATCACTGACCTAGATTCTCAAGGCGTTGTGCTAGCTGGTAGTGTGACTGATTTTGGTGTGGCACTCAGCTTTCCTTTGTCGATTGTAAATATGCCTGTCAGGGTAGGGGTTTCACCGAAGTTTCAACGAATTGATACTTACCATTACTCAGTTAATGCTAACAATTTCGACGCTGATGATTTTGATGACGACAAATATCGTAACGATGAAAATCTCTTTAATTTGGACGTTGGTGTCGCATTTGAACCTATTGAAAAATTAACTATTGGGCTATCTGCCAGAAACTTATTCAGTCAAACCGTCAAAACGGTTGAAGCGCAAGGACGAGAGTTTCACTACCAAGTGGAACCATTAATTACCGCAGGCGCTGCCTACGATTGGTCATCGGTAACCTTGACCACAGATATTGATTTAGTCGACCAAACCCGATTTAAAGAGTTTGATCCTGTGCAGTATTGGCGTGTAGGCGGTGAGCTAAAAGCCACTGATTGGCTCTCGTTGAGAATGGGTTATCGACATGACTTAAAAGACAACAGTGTTGATATATATTCATTTGGTACAGGTTTTGCGATTGGGCAAGCATTTAAGTTAGACATGAGTGGTAGCTATGGTGAAGATGACGCCGTAGGGGCAGTATTACAAACCTCTTACCACTTTTGAGTGCTGACTTAGCAGATCGTCAGCGACTTTAATTATGGCGTGATTAACTGATAGATAAAGCTAACGTTGACTTAATTGTTAGCACGATAGCACTCAGACCACACAGCACTAATGTTGCCATTCTGGTTTTTTCTTTGTCGACTTTATTGGTTAGCTTTCCTGCCACTAGGCTACCCAAAAACACCGACGGCAATAACATCAATGAAAGCCAAACATGTTTTAGCTCAACGAGTCCCGCCACAATGAGTATTAACATCGCAATCATAGAACTAAAGACAAAAAATATAGATAAGGCTGCACGAAACTGTGGTGCGTCTTTTCCGGCAAGTAATATTGCTAGAGGTGGGCCACCAATTGCAGCGATATTGCCAAATACTCCTGATAAAACCCCTGCTATAAACAAAGTGATCTTATTTACTGGTGCGGTAATTTTATAGATGCTAAGAATGACTGCAGCAGCCACAATAAAGGCTATCGCTAGCCCTAATACTGCTTGTGGGGCAAAAATTAATAATCCAGCACCAAGAAAACCACCAGGGACTCGACCGAGCAAGGCGTATTGTAAGCCATTAAACTTGAGCGGGGTTCGCTCTCGCAATAACGTTATTAATGCAATGGAAAATCCACATGCAATAACTGGAACAGGAACAAGTTGAGGGTCAATAATGTAAAGCAGTGGACTGGCGACCACAGCTAAGCCAAAACCTATTAGCCCCTGAGTTAGTGCGCCCAGAAATATGATAACCGATGCAAGCATCAAGGTTTGCGGATCGATAAATGCCATTCTGTGCTCGTTGACTTAATTAAGGTCGGTGCAAATTTGGTGCGACAAATTTATGAGAATAGAAATGCAGAATAAAATTGAGCTTACATAAAAGTAAGCTCAATAGCGGTTATTCGTCTAAATCTTCCCACTCGATGCCCATTTTATCCATAAGAGCTTTAGCCTCACTTGGAATGCTATCCGGGCCTTCTTTAGATAAATCTTCATCGTTAGGGAGTGGCTGACCAGTATATGCGTGCAAAAATGCTTCACATAATAGTTCACTGTTAGTGGCATGGCGCAAGTTGTTCACCTGACGACGAGTACGTTCATCAGTTAGTACTTTAAGCACTTTTAACGGAATGGATACCGTAATTTTTTTAACTTGTTCGTTTTTTTTGCCATGTTCGGCATATGGGCTGATATAGTCGCCATTCCATTCAGTCATTAACTCACCTTTATACGATAGATTCGTGGCAGATTTTAACTGCTTATTTATTACAGTCAAATTATTGCTGCTATTCTATAACGAATGCAAATAGATTTCTTTATGTTTAGACGTCTAAACGTCTAATATGTGTTGACGATCTAACTTTGCTTAGGTACATTTAGCCATCTAGACATCTCTACGGTGTGTACTCTATAGTGTGTCAATCTTGAGGAGCTTACAATGAAAAAACATCGCGCAGCTACATTAGCAGTTCGCCAAGGTATCGAATCTGATACTCAGTATGGCGCGGTAGTCCCGCCGATTTACCTTTCAACAAATTATTCATTTGATGGACACACCAACCCAAGGAAATTCGACTATAGCCGCTCAGGTAATCCGACTCGTTGTGTACTAGGGGAGGCAATCGCTAAACTAGAAAATGGTGCGACAGGGATTGTAACTTGTACAGGAATGGCCGCGATTACCTTAGTGACAAGTTTACTTGGGCCTGATGACTTAATCGTGGTACCGCATGACTGTTATGGTGGTAGTTACCGACTGTTCACAAATCTTGCCAACAAAGGCCAATTTAAATTATTGGTTGTTGATCAAACTGACGAGAAAGCACTCACTGAAGCGATAGCACAAAAGCCTAAAATGGTCTGGTTAGAAACACCTTCGAACCCACTTTTGCGGGTTGTGGATATTAAAGCCATCGTTGAAGCAAGCCATGCTGTTGATGCACTTGTTGTTGTCGACAATACTTTTTTATCTCCAATTTTACAGCAGCCATTAGAACTTGGTGCTGATATCGTGATGCACTCAACGACTAAATACATTAATGGCCACAGTGATGTTGTTGGCGGCGCCGTTGTCGCTAAAGATGCAGAGCTTGGTGAGCTATTACATTGGTGGTCAAATACCTTAGGGCTAACAGGTTCTGCATTTGACAGTTACCTAACACTGCGTGGTATTAGAACTTTAGCCGTGCGGATCCGTGAGCACCAAACTAATGCTCAGCGTGTGATTGACGTGCTGCAATCTAGTGATGTCGTTGAAAAAGTGTACTATCCCGGTTTAAAAGACCATCCAGGTCACGATATTGCTGCCAAACAGCAAAAAGGCTTTGGTGCTATGTTAAGTTTTGAGCTTAAAGGTGGCGAAGCAGAAGTGGTTGCCTTTTTAAATGCATTATCGATTTTCAGTGTTGCTGAAAGCTTAGGCGGAGTGGAAAGCTTAGTTGCCGTCCCAGCAACAATGACCCACAGAGCAATGGTGCCTGAAGCACGTTATGAAGCTGGTATTAAAGATACATTACTGAGACTATCTGTCGGGATTGAAGACGCAGAAGATTTAGTGAATGACATCAATGCCGGGCTCGCTGCAGTTGCCGCATTATAGTTCCGTGTCAGTCAGCGTTTTGCACAAAAGTTTAGTGGTTTAAGGAGTACAAAATGACCCGCAGTCATTTACATAAGTTTGGTGGTTCAAGTCTTGCTGATGCAGATTGTTATCGCCGTGTCGCCCATATTTTGTTGACTCATGGAAACTGCGACGATCTTGTCGTCGTGTCAGCTGCGGGAAAAAGCACTAACTTTTTATACAAGCTGTTGTCGCTTCGGGAAACGGGCGAATTATGGCAAGAAGAATTACAAGTTCTCATCAGCTACCAGCAAAACTTAATTGAGCAGCTGCTCTCTAACGAACAAGCCCGAGATTTACGTGAGCGTTTATCAACGGATAAGGCGCAACTGATCAGCCTGTTATCACTTGAACAGCGGAATGAATTCGAATTAAACCAAGTGCTCAGCTTTGGTGAACGTTGGTCTGCGCGCTTAATGGCTGCGCTTTTACGTGAATCAGGTGTTGCTGCAATCAATGTTGATGCTTGTTCAATTCTCGTTGCTGACGAAGGCTTAGTTCCTAATATTCGATTAGCGCAATCACGTGAAAAAGTGCAAGCACTGCTTGAAGCACATCCCAATGAGCGATTAGTCATTACTGGTTTTATTTGCGCTAACCAGCAAGGTGATACTCTGTTACTTGGACGAAATGGCTCTGATTACAGCGCCACCTTAATTGCGAGCTTAGCAGATATAGAACGAGTAACTATTTGGACTGATGTTGAAGGGGTGTTTAATGCAGACCCGAATAAAATCAATGATGCCAAGTTACTCAATAGTATGTCATTGGCGGAAGCGGATAGATTGGCTCATTTAGGTTCTCCTGTCCTTCACAGCAGGACATTACAACCGTTATTTGATACCAATGTCAGTTTGGCTGTTCGTTCTAGCTATGCATCTCATACTGATTTTACCTTGATTGCGCCGCAAAGCTCTTCGGCAAGTGCGCCGGTTGTAACGAGTTTAAATGAGGTCGTACTGTTTAAAATTAAGCTGCAATCACCAACAGAAAACCTGATTGAATTATTAGCGCAACAGGGGATCCTTCCTTTAGCTCATTGGACATCTGCCCACCATAAAGTTGAACTTGCTTTTACTGTTGAAAATCAAAAGCAAGTGCATACCTTACTTGAATTACACGCCCAAGCGCTTAATGTCAGTGATATTCATGTGAGCGATGAGCTTGGATTAGTCGCCTTGGTTAGCGCTGATGCCGAGCACTATCGTCGCAGTTTTGCTCGCTTACTCAGTCGTGATGCAAAACCACTTTATCAAGATGATTTAAGCTTAGTGACCTTAGTGCCAAAATCTCAGGTGAGCTTACTCACTCAAAAAGTACATCGCCGCTGCGCAGGTCCACGAATGCGTATTGGCGTGCTGCTGTTGGGAGTCGGTAATATCGGTGAAGCTTGGATTGATTTATTCCAACGATCTTCAACAGCACTTAATCGTGAGCTTGAAGCCACTGTGCAATTAGTGGGATTACTGAGCTCTAAAGAAGCACTTATCTGCCCTGACGGAATTGATCTTACTCAATGGCAAGATAAGTTTGATACGACTGCTAAACCTTGGGATTATACGAGTCTATTCGAGCAACTAGAGCATCTCGATTGTGATGAGTTAGTCGTGCTAGACATCAGTGCCAGCGCCAGCTTAACTTTACAATACCCTGAATTATTTGCCCGTGGAATTCATGTTGTTAGTGCTAATAAACTTGCAGGTTCAGGGCCATTACCATTTTACCGAGAGCTGAAACAACAGCTGAGTAACCGCAGACTATTTTGGCGTTATAACGCAAGTTGTGGTGCAGGTTTACCAATACAACACGCCCTGAATGATTTACGTAATAGTGGTGATAGTATTGAGGCGGTTGGCGGTATTTTCTCAGGCACTTTGTGTTGGTTGTTTGAGCATTATGATGGTCAAAAATCTTTTTCAGAATTGGTGATTGAGGCAAGAGGGTTAGGGATTACCGAGCCCGATCCACGTGACGATCTTTCTGGTCGTGACATGCAACGTAAGCTATTGATTTTAGCTCGTGAGATTGGCTTTGAAATTGAATTAGAGGATATTGTCTTAAACTCACTGGTGCCTGCTGCATTGGCAGACTTATCTTTAGATGATTTTTTAGCACGTATCACGGAACTTGATCAGAGTATGTTGCAGCAGTTCACTACAGCGGCAGAGCAAAATAAAGTGCTTCGTTATGTCGCCTCTTTGGACAAGGTTGATGGCAAAATGCATGCTGAAGTAGGTATCCAATGGGTCGATGCAAATCATCCTTATGCCAATTTAACCCCTGGTGATAACGTTTTTGTTATACGAAGTGCGTTTTATCAAGGTAATCCTCTAATTATTCGTGGTCCTGGTGCTGGCAGAGAAGTCACAGCGGCAGCCGTTCAATCCGATCTGGTACAGATTTGTAAGGATTTACTGCAAGAGTAACTTTTAATTGCTTGTTAACCTTATGGTTAGTGTAAATGAAAGGCTTATTTCTACACGAAGTAAGCCTTTTTTGTTGGGGACAGTAATGCAGTGGTTGAGCCTTGTGCTACCCAAGTGCGTTATTTTCTTTAATGTTTTTGAGATATCGCAGTAAACCAAGTCATTATTAATGAAAAAATTCAGCAGTATGAACTTAATTATCTGCATCTTGCTTTTGTATAAAAAACATCCTACCTAACTGTTCTTTTATTGACTATATTGAGTAAAGCATAGGAAATGGATTATTCACAAAAGGCTGATATATGAATAAAAATCTCTGGTTTTACAAAGTTCACTCATGGCGTTCCACCAATACAGTTACTTCGCAATGGGCACAAAGTGCAAACTATAGTGTATCTAGGTTTTGGGCGGCGCTAATTGGCAGTACGTTAAGCCTTAGTGTTTCAGCCAGTATTCCTGAAGCGTCACCTAAAGAGCTCCTTGAAACCGTACCAGCAGCGGCTCAAGTATGCTTAAGTTGTCATGGCGTAAACGGTGAAGGTTTGGGGGTAGCAGGCCCTAGATTAGCAGGCCTTTCTAGTGAGTATATGGCCCAGCAACTTTCTCATTTTCAGTCTGGTAAACGTCAAAATCCGACGATGATGGCAATGGCTATGACGGTGCAGGGCGATACCATTAAATTAGTCTCAGATTTTTTTGCTGCAAAACCAGTCGCAGCAATTAGTTTGCAGTATCGAGGCGATAAAGTTGTCATTAGCGATATAGGCGAGAAACTGGCTTTTCAAGGTGATTGGGAGCGGGAGATCCCAGCATGTACCAGTTGCCACGGTCCGTCAGGTATTGGTGCAGGTCAATTTCCGCGGTTAGCTGGCCAAGAACCCACCTACTTTAAAAATCAATTATTGGCATGGCAAAAAGGCACCCGTACAGGGGATGTTGACAACATGATGGGCAATATTGCTAAAAAGCTCACCGCTGCAGAAATTGATGCATTAACTCAATACTTTTCGGCTCAGAAATAAGGACATACTATGAAGCTATATTACTTTTCGGTGGCTGGTGTGTTGCTCAGTATGGGATTATCAGCGACGGAATTACCCGATAGGCAAGCTCAACTTCCTTCTGTTCCAAAAGATGCTAATGCCCAATATTTAACACCGAGTGCGTTATCTACGATTCCTAAAGGAGAGTTTGGCGACAAAATCACAAAGGGGTATCAGTTGTTTGTGAATAGTCAGCAAATGCGCAATCAGTATGTTGGCAATGAATTGAACTGTGTAAATTGCCATATGAACGCCGGAAATAAAGCGAATGCTTCGCCACTTTGGGCGGCTTATATGGCCTATCCTGCCTATCGTAAAAAAAATGACAAAGTGAATAGCTATCAGGAGCGTATTCAAGGTTGTTTTACTTACTCAATGAATGGCAAAGCCCCTGAATCAGGTAGCGATGTGTTAGTTGCTCTGTCGGCTTATTCATATTGGTTAGCGATGAGTGGCTTGATGAATCAATTTAATCTCACTGGTGATGTATCAGTATTGTCAGATGCTGAGTTGCTAAAAGGAGGTAATCGTCCTGAGTTTCCATTACCTGAGGTTATTAGCGCGAAGCTTGATCAAAAAGCGTTAACGATGCTGCCTGGTCGCGGCTTTCCTAAGTTAGATAAGCCGGAAAAACCCTACTCAATAGAGCGAGGTAACTCAGTCTATCTTGCACATTGTCAGGCTTGCCATGGTCAAGATGGTCAAGGAGTAAAGATGGCAAAAGTAAGTGCTCTTCCGCCATTATGGGGGCCGCAGAGCTATAACTGGGGAGCAGGTATGCATCGAGTGAATACAGCGGCTAACTTTATTTATGAGAATATGCCATTAGGAAAGAGTATTCAGCTTTCAGTCCAAGATGCTTGGGATGTAGCAGCATACATTAATGCCCAGGAACGACCTCAAGATCCGCGCTTTAAAGGAAAGATAGAGCAAACGAAAGCCAGTTTTCATCAACATGATGGTTATTATGGAAAAAAACCTCAAAATGTACTTTTAGGCGAAAAGGCTTATCCTAATTTCCCTGAGGCTAGTCAGTAAGCCTGATTGGAAAAGTCATTGGAAAAGTAGAAACGCTGAATAAATGGCAACGCAGTACAGTAGCATAATAAAACGTATTTGGTTGAGGTATCACCTCTACTGCTAAGGCAGAGGATTATATGAGCTGCATTATTATCTACTGTGCTATTTTTATAGTGTAGTGCCACACTCAATTTCGTCATCAATCATAAAATAAATATCATAGAAAGTTGTATCGTATTATCCTTGCTTATACATCTAGCGTTTACATCTAGCGTTGCCTGCGAACCAATCGTTAATATTCCTACTATCGAGTTAATCCTGTGAAGACACAAATTGTTGAAATCTATCATCCTCAAGAACAAGTAACTCAAGAGGGGATATCACTGAATCAAGCTAATGTTGTTGAACCTTTAATTTGTCCTATCTGCAATAAGCCAAATGCTTGTGCAGTCAGCAAAGGTTTATCTATTGAGGCGTGTTGGTGTCTTTCTCTTTCAGCTCGTGGCACCATTTCTGCTGCTGTTAAAGCGCAATTGAGGGGAAAAGCTTGTGTGTGTCAGTCTTGCTATGAATCTCTTTGCAAAAAGTAGTGTTGCTATTATGTTAAAATAAAATTGTGGTGTCAGGAATGATTGATATACTTAATCATTACTTTAATTAGGAAAAACACCATGATAAAAAAAATACTCCTAGTTGTTGCTATCATAATTGCAATCCCATTTATCGCGGCGATCTTTATCAAAAAAGATTACTCAGTTGAGCGAACAATTGTGATTAACCAACCTAAAGCGATTGTGTTTGATTATGTAAAACACCTCAAGAATCAAAATAATTTTAGTAAATGGGCACAAATGGATCCCGATATGGAAAAAACCTATCGTGGGACAGATGCAACGGTTGGATTTGTGTCAGCTTGGGCAAGTGATAATCCAGATGTTGGCGTCGGTGAACAAGAGATAATGGCGATTGTTGAGGGAGAGAGGATTGATTTCGAACTTAGATTTTTAAGCCCTTTTGAAGCAACTGAGCCAGCATATATGACCACTGAATCCTTGTCAGACAATCAAACTCGACTTAATTGGGGGTTTAAAGGGCATCTCGATTATCCGATGAATTTGATGTTTTTGTTCATGGATTTTGAAACGATTATAGGCAATGACTTACAGCAAGGCTTAGATAGCTTAAAGTTGATTTTGGATTGAATGCGCGTAAGTTTTATTGCATTGCTTGATATTTCTAGGGTGATATAAACACCAAACTGTGAAGGCACTACAATATTAGTAGTGCCTTTTTTATTTATTTAGCCTAATCAATTGACTGATTTATTGAGATTATTGCATTTAATACCTTTGCTTTTAATGATGATGTTTCCAATTTGTGTGTAATGCAGGTAATCTTAATTTTTCTTTAAATGACTTAGCCCTATTGAGTGAAATAGCGGATGAATCAAAAGAGAAACAGCTAAAAATAATAACAAGAAATAATTAACGCATTATGAGGTTTTCAATGGAACAAGTGACGGCATTTGTAAATACAGTTAATGGCATAGTGTGGGGCGTTCCCATGTTAGTGATGATTTTAGGAGTGGGATTATTTCTGTCTATCGGACTGAAATTAATGCCAATCCTAAAATTAGGCACAGGCTTTAAGTTATTGTGGTCTGGTCGAGATTCATCCGACGATAAACATAAAGGTGAAATTAGTCCGTTTAACGCTTTAATGACTTCACTTTCGGCAACCATTGGTACAGGTAATATTGCCGGTGTTGCAACCGCGATATTTCTTGGTGGACCAGGCGCGTTATTTTGGATGTGGTGTACGGCGTTAGTCGGTATGGCTACCAAGTTTGCAGAAGCTGTCTTAGCGGTTAAATTTCGTGAAAAAGATGGAAATGGTAATCATGTGGGCGGTCCCATGTATTACATCAAGAATGGTTTAGGCAGCAAATGGGCTTGGTTAGGCACGTTATTTGCGCTTTTAGGCTCTCTTGCTGGTTTTGGTATAGGTAACACTGTGCAAACCAACTCAGTTGCTGACGCAATGAGCAGCAACTTTGGTGTGCCTAACTGGATTACTGGTTTAGTGCTGATGGTGCTTGTGGGTGCTGTATTGATGGGCGGTATCAAACGCATCGCAGACGTTGCCGGTAAACTTGTCCCTTTAATGACCCTATTTTATATTACAGCTGGCTTAGCCGTGTTAGTTGTTTATGCTGACCAAGTACCAGCCGCATTTCAGTTAATTATTCATAGTGCATTTAACCCTGTTGCTGCCCAAGGTGGTTTTGCTGGTGCCGCTGTGTGGGCTGCTATTCGTTTTGGTGTCGCTCGTGGTGTTTTCTCAAATGAAGCAGGTTTAGGTAGTGCGCCTATTGCCCATGCTGCTGCGCAAACCAATGAGCCTGTTAAACAAGGCTTAGTGGCGATGTTAGGTACGTTTATCGACACGATTATTGTTTGTTCGATTACCGGTTTGGCTATTATTGTTTCGGGAGCATGGACTTCGGGTGAAACAGGCGCTGCGTTAACATCTTTTGCGTTTTCACATGCACTGCCTATGGGTAATTATATTGTTGCCGTTGCATTAGCTGTATTTGCTTTTACGACCATCCTAGGTTGGAGCTTTTACAGTGAAAAATGCATGCAGTATTTATTTGGTGATAAAGTCGTTAAGCCATTTAGATTAATTTGGACCTTAGTGGTACCGATTGGTGCTGTGAGTTCGCTTGAGTTTATTTGGTTACTTGCAGATACATTAAATGCCATGATGGCTATTCCAAACTTGATTGCATTAGCATTGTTAAGCCCTGTGGTATTTGCACTAACCCGTGAATACTTTGCTAAACAAAAGCAGTTAAATGCGCAAGGATAAAAAATGGATTAGGCATACACTGGGATGTGTATGCCAACAAAAAGGGATTTTATGAAGATAGATAACATTATAAGCGTATATACAATCTGTTTGCTGAGTGTCGTGCTTGCTGGTTGTAATGGCGTTAAATTTCGCACCAATGCAGAAGAGTATGTAGTCGCTAAGGTTGAGGCTTCAACCGTTGATTTGTATTCACCAAGTGAACTTTATAGTCACGAAAACGACCCATTAGGTGAAGTTTTTACTTCTTTTTGCAGTGTGTCGGCAGATCATTTGCGTTACCCGATTCCAAGTCTAAGCGCATTGAAAAACGATTTAAGAGGTCAAACGGCTGATAGGGGCGGCAATGCACTGGTTATCACTGAATGTGGTGAGCAGAAGTATCCGACTTGCACAGTATATCTGGAGTGCGCAGGCTTAGCGTATTACCTTAAGTCGTGGGATTAATTTGGCAAGCTGAGTAAGGTTAAGTGAAGTTTAAAAATCATCTTCTAAGTCGTCACCTAAACTTTTACGTAATTCTGCTTGTTCAAGATAGTCATCTAAGCGTCGTTTAACTTGACGTTTTCGTTCAATAATTTCAGCTGAACGTTTATTTCTTGGTGATACCATTGCGTCGATTTCTGTATCGTTAGGAATGCTTTCAGTAATATTAGCCATTATTCTACCCTCTATTTCATGCTTATTTGTTGTGTCCCTGTGTGACAAATAAGCTGTAAATATCAAAGGTAGCCTTTAGCCGTGCTTTGATATCATGGGTATTGAGCGCTGAAGCTTGCGATATTCTTGTAAAACAACCACGAAGAATATGCATTCAAATTGCACCCAAAGGTTTACTTACTCCTATAAATTCAATGTAGCAGTTATTTATTTTTTTGCTTAACGCAGTTATCAAAAAGTTTCTTTGACACACAAAAACGCCACTCATTAGAGTGGCGTTTGAGGTGTAACAATTGGCACGATGCCGACCTAAGCTAGTTCGCATTGGTGCCAGATTGAATGACTATGGCTTATAAACCAAAGCTGTACGAGTAGCCTAGTACAATTTTTGCGTCGTCATCATCTAAATCTGTATCAGATGCAGTAAATGAAACAGTACCGTAATCAGTATCAGAGCTTAACGATACATTGTATTCTGAGTAGCTATCAGTACCATACCAGCTAGTAATGATATCGCCATCTGAATAACCGTAATGCACGCCTAAAGACAGTGATTCAGTTAGTGGGAATGTGAGGTTAGCTTGTGCATACATCATGTCTTTTGAATCAAGTGGATCAGAAGCAATATCATCGCCGCCATTGACAGTGTGTGAATAAGAAACATCTAACCATTTCCATGCTAAACCAACAGTGACTTCACCAAAATCAACACTACCAGGAGAGTCTGGGTAGGCATAGTAAAGGTAGTTAATATCGTAGCTTAAATCTTCAGTGATATTACCGCCGTAACCTGCGTAAATATCTAACTCGTAACTTGTGCCATCACCAAAATCAACGTTTGAAGCCCAACCACCGACATAAAAGCCAGAATCAGCGGCATAATCAATACCACCCTGTACAGCTGCACCGTTATCAGTTTGGCTTACACCACGCCACAGGTAGTTTGACGTCGCGCCGATATTACCGGTGACTTCTGCTAATGCAGAACCAGATAATAATAAGCCTGTAGATAGCGCAATAGCTTTATATAAGGTTTTTTTCATTTTCATTCCCTCAAAGTTTTTATTATTCATTTCACCTGTTGCTTGATTATCGGGCAGCAAGGTTCAATGTTGATTTCATCTGTATGAGTTATTGCTAATGATGTGCCATGTTTATAAATGCTTTACTATTAATGGTTTATGTTCTCTCGCACTATGATGTAGCAAAAATGTTGCATGGTATTGAGGCAGGGGCGCACTTTTTTTGTGCAGTTCTGAGGCGAATTTCTAATAGAAAGGTGATCAATAGACATAAAAAAACCTCCGAAGTGGAGGTTTTATTTTCAAGCAGTTAATCTTAGTTAACGCTATCTTTTAATGTTTTACCCGCTTTGAACTTTGGTACAGTCGCTTCAGCAATTTGAATTTCTTTGCCAGTCTGTGGGTTGCGGCCAGTACGAGCTGCGCGTACAGAGGTTTCAAAAGAACCAAAACCTACGATAGAAATTTTGTCACCATTTTTCATGGCTTCAGTAACAGCTTCTTCAAAAGACTTTAGTGCGCGGCCAGCTTCTGCTTTAGTTAACTCAGCATTTTCTGCAATTTTTGCAATTAATTCACTTTTGTTCATGTTGATATTCTCTGCTTTCCATAGATGTGTTTATTTAAAACTAGATTAACATGCCATAAGCCATGGGGCTTTGAAAGCATTTTATCTGATAAATGTGTAGCAATAGGGCATTTTGGTGACATTTACGACGTAAATGACCCCTTTGCCCAGCTTTTGGGGCGAAAATGACGAGTGCCACAGTAATAAAGTTAATCTTCTAATAGTTGATATAGCAGCTGCTTAACCAGTTTAGGCTCAAAAGGTTTATCGCAAAGTGCATTCACTCCCGCACTTGATACATTACTAAGATGTGTATCATTGGCTTCAGATGAGACCATTAATATTGGGATATGGGATTGCTGACTTTCATTGCGAATATATTGGGTCAGTGCTAGACCGTCGACACTCGGCATGTTGTAGTCCGTGATGACTAGGTCAAACATCTGTTGCTGCATGAGTTCTATTGCTTGCGCCCCATCTTCAGCTTCGCTAATGATTCTAATGCCTAAGTTGCCAATGGTTCGCTTAATGACATTACGTGCCATTCGGCTATCATCGACCACTAATGTACGAATATCTTGTACATCAAAATGACTTAAATCCAGTTCATCGTTGCTGATTAAATCGATGGTTGAATTGAGCGCAGTCGCTAGGTGATCGGCATCGAATGGTTTCGGTAGAATGGCGACGACCCCTGATTGCCTGAACACTTCAAGTTGTTCGCGTCGACACTCACTAGAAACCAACATAAATTGAATGTCATTAAATTGAGTGCTTTGCTTGATGAAACTGAGCAAGTCGGTCGCTTCGCCATCTGAAAAGTGCAAAGCGCTGATGACTAAATCTGGAGTGTGTCTTGAGATGATGTCTTTCGCATCAGTGATACTTGATGCAGTTTGAATGCTATTTACACCTTCTTGTTGTAGGCGTGCGGTGATAATTTTACGCTGAGTATCTGAAGGCTCTAGCAATAAAATTGATAGTTCACTGGGGGATAGGTGGCCCATAAATGACTTCTTCTTATTTATTATAAATGCGTCTTATGGGCGCATTTTACCTTAAGCTTCTACGTGAATATAGCTATTCTTGCACAAGACATTAACAATCAGGTTTCAAATACTGCGTGGTTTTTTGGCTAAACGCGACCCAATATTGGTACCCCAAAATGAGCACAGCGCTCAGTGCAATAGCCGGTACAGGTATACTCACTCCGTTGAATTCGACTTTTACATCTTCAGGGGTGATTTGATAGGCAATAATAGCTGTTGTGGATAAAGCTAACATCGCCAATGTTTGGATTGCGAGGTATATTTTTAACACTAAACTGGCCCAGTGAGTGCGTTTAACGAGTCCAAATAGTACTGGTATTACGCCAATCGTAAACAGATCGATTCCTTGAATGGCGTATGAACGTAGCAAAGCCAGAATAGACAATAAGACGTAAAATGCCATCAATATGATAAGTCTGCGAGGGAGCGGATTGTTAACGGTACTGAATTTATTCATGAGGTATTGTTATTGATAGTAAAGCAATGAGTTCGTTGTGGTGTAGAATAACGCGAGTTGAGATATTTTGGTGAATAGTTTCCAAAAAGATTAGGAAAAGTGACATGACAGAAGCTGAATTTTGGGACTTAGTGACGCGTACTGAGCCGCAACAATCAGAGCAGCAGTGCCACAGTGAACTGACGGCTAAGCTAACCGAGCTTGATGATGACGCATTAGCCGCATTTGATAAAATGTTCGGACAGCAGATGCGCCGTAGTTATCATTGGAATATATGGGGAGCGGCGTACATTATCACAGGTTGTGATTCTGATTATGCTTTCGCAGAGTTTAGAGGCTTTTTACTTTCTCTGGGTGAGGACTGGTATAACAAGGTGATTGCTGATCCCGATTGTTTAGGAGAGCTGACTTTGTGGCCAACAAAAGATGATTATGCATACCCTTTTATTGAGGACTTTGACTTGATAGCAGGGCAACTCTATGAAGACAGAACAGGTAATGAATTACCTTTTGTTCCTTCCGGGCAGCATACTCCCCAGGGTAAAAAGTTTAGTACCAAGAAGAAAGATCTTAAAAAGAACTATCCAAAACTCAGTGCATTATTTCCATTTTAACGTTCAGAAAACCTAAAATGCAGCCATTAGGCTGCATTTTCATATCGGTAACTAACCTTTAAGGTTTAGCCTTCACACACTTCAGATTCGTCATCAAAGTCTAATCCACGATTAGCGCATTTTTTTTCCATGAAGTTATGCTCTGCAGTTTCAAGCTGCTGATTAAAGTCTCGTTCAAGTTCAGCGGTATACTCTTGTTCTGCCGAAGCCATGTGCTGGTTCATTAACTGGTGATGTTCTTGAATCGCTTGTTGGCCTTCTGCATCGACATCAAATTGATGAGCAAAGCTTGAAGAAGATAATGCCATTGTGACGAAAAAGGTCGCAGCAAGGGTTATTTTCTTAGTCATAGTTACTTTAGCGTTGTTCATAGTGATGTAGTTCATAGTATTACTCCAGTTAAAACTCGTAGGTTTATTGTTGCGCTAATTCCTTGAGCGTTAATGGCAGTGACGCAATCATCTAATGGGGTTGATATGATGCAGTACGTTTGCTTGGGATGTATATTAGCAATCACTGACTGAACAAAAGCTGAACAAAAAAGCAGCTAATAATATTTATCCCTATTTTACTTGCTTGTATAAAGGTGAATGTCTTACAGCAAAGGAAGTCGCTTTGCGTTAAGCTTATATACAGGTTGGGCTTATTATATTGAGATGCAATGAATACATTGCGACAAATTCACTGCCAGGAGACTATATATGAAAGTTAAACATTTACTTATTGCAGGCGCACTAATGTGTAATGTTGCTATCGCTGATGAAGAAGTGATTGAAAACCCAGTCACAGAAGAGGGCATCGTTAAAGTTGAATGGCAAGAGCCTAAAAATTATCGTGATTTAAAAACGGCTACAGAAGTTAAGTCGCGCTTTGAACAACGCTTTTTTGATACCATGACTAAAAATATCAATAAAGAAGCTGAGAAGATACTCAAGCCAAATCAGAAACTCGAAATGGTAGTTTCAGATGTGGACTTAGCAGGCGACTTAAGACCAACGTTCGGGGCTACGTCTGCTAATGAATTACGAATCGTTAAAGATTTGTACCCACCTAGAATGACGTTTACTTACCGTATCACTGAAGGCGATAACGTTGTTATTGCCGGAGATGAAAAGCTAGTTGATATGAACTTCATGTACGGTGCTAATTCTACAAGAAATCAACGACCATTTGAGTATGAAACTCGTATGTTGAAAGATTGGTTAAAGAAAACCGTAGAGCCAGTGCTATAAATCGCGCCATTGAGATAGCTTCAATCAATACAATAAAAACGGCTTATTAAGCCGTTTTTTGTTGCCTATCATCTAAGGTGAAAACCTTACTTTGTACATATTTAGCCTGTTTTTTGGCTTCAGCACTGAGCATTGATAATTCATGATCCGTTGTATCATGGGTCATCGCAGGTGGTAGTACACCAACACATAGTGAAATTAAAGGGTGATCGACCATATTACCTTGGCGATCTTTGGCATGCATCGTTTGAGTTTGCCAATGTTCTGCTGAATAAAAAGTGCGTTTATTTTGTTCAAAGTGTTCTACGATGGCTTTACCGTGAGTGAGTGCATCTTGGCAAGTGCAAATCATCACGAAGTCATCTCCGCCTATGTGGCCGACAAAGCAGCGTTCATTTTGATGATGACTTAGTAAGTTAGCCACTTGCATGATGACTTCATCACCTCGTGAGAAACCATAAATATCGTTATAAGGTTTAAAGTGGCATAAATCAAAATATGCTAAATAAAATGGTTTTTTCTGGGATCGTAAGCGTTTTAACTCTTCTTGAATAGGAACATTTCCAGGTAAGTTGCTAAGCGGGTTAGCATGTCTAGCGACTTTAATTCTATGTTCGGTTATGCGTTGTAATAGATCTTTGGTGTGGCCAATCCCGATTAATTTATCATGTCGTAATATAATAAATTGTTGTGCAACGGTAGTGGCGGTTTCAGAGGTAAGCAGTTGGCTTACCGCTGACAAAGGTTCACTTGCATCAATCTGCAATACTTGTCTGTCCATTACTGCACTCGCCGGATGGTTTTCATGAAGGGCTCGGCCATAGGGTGTGCTAAATAATTCCAGAATATGATTGCGACTGACGATGCCTTCAGGATGGCCATGTTGAGCGATGACAATTGCTTGCAGTGCTGGTTGAGCAATAAATTGCTCACTGAGTTGCTTCAGTTTTGTCTCAGGTGGCGCGATATTGGCTGATGAACATAAACTTTCTGCTGTTTCGCAATAACGTGTTTGCGGCGGCAAAGGCATGCTCACCAAGTTTGAGTCCATGTGCGTATTGGGTTTAATGTTGGGTCTACCCAATAAATAACCTTGGCAATAAGTTACCCCTAACTGCTTTAACATGGTTAACTCTTCTGGGGTTTCGATTCCCTCTGCAATGACTTTGCAAGTCAGATTTTGACAAAGCTCCACAATCGAGCGCACAAATTCTTGCTTTACTGCCGTGCTGTCAATTTGATGAATAAAATGGCGATCGATTTTGACATAATCAGGAGACAGTTCAGACCATAAGCGTAATCCTGAGTACCCTGCGCCTAAGTCATCAATTGCTGTGAGAAAGCCCTGATTGCGATAGTGGTTCAAACAGTCTTTTAATAAATCAATATCATCGGCTGGGTATTGCTCTGATAGTTCGATAACCACATCTTCAGGCTTTAGCAACATTTGTTTAATCAGCTGCAGGGTTAGCCCTTTAGGATGGTCAGGATCGAGTAGCGCTTTTGGCGAGATGTTGATAAACAACTTACCTTTAAGCTGACACGCTTTAAAAGCATTAATAGAAATACTGCGGCAGAGTGTTTCTAATTCACTGAGTTTATTAAGATGTTCTGCAGTTTTAAATAAAGGTACTGGAGAATAAAGTGGGCTATGTTCTGGCCCTCGGCTTAACGCTTCAAAACCATGAACCTTTTGAGTTGATATGTTGAAAATAGGCTGAAAGATAGCATTGATAGATTGTTTATATATTATTTTTTCGAGTTCTTTTTCTAAATCTATAACACTCATTACATCAGTTCCATTGCATTTTTTTCCATCAGTCTATGGCAGAAAAATGACAAAAATATGTCTTTGATAACAAATGTATGCACAAAACTAACAGATAAACTTGAAATCTATTCAAGCTCATTTTTCAAAGGAGTGGATTGTTTAAATGTGAAAATACCAAAGCGGAGTTGATTGATGCTAAAACGCAGCCCGTGGGCTGCGTTTTTAACAAGTGGTAGGTGCTACTTAGTATTTTGTTTAAACAAATGCAAAGTTTGCAGTAATGCCCCAATTTTTTTTACATGAGCTTCTAACATTTCTGGAGGTATATGGCTGAGACCTTGAAGCTCTTCAAGTTCATTTGCGAGCTCTTGAACATAAGGTAAAAAGCGATTACTTTTTTGGGTAAAGCCTTGTTCTTCAGTGAAGATTGCAACAAACTTACCATGGCCAGCTTGACGCAGTTCGTCGAGTCTTTTATCGGCATCAATGGCTTGACGATATCCTGTTTGCAGACTTTCTTTTAATTGCTGGATAACTTGGGTATACGGCATGATAGCCTCATTACATCATAAAAATTAAGTTAAATTATAAGGGGCTGGCATGGGACTAACAAGTGAATTACCGTTAAAAATCACCGCAACATTATTAACGAGGCTTAGATTAATTTTCGTTGGGGTTGTACTTGCATTAGCTTTAGCTGTTAATGCGAGTGCAGCAGAAACTGATAAACCACCTTTCTTCAAAGCCAGTTATCAAAATAAACAAATATACTTATTGGGCTCTATTCATATTGGCAAAGCCGACTTTTATCCTTTACCTTTGCAAATAGAACAAAGTTTTGTCGAGTCAGATGCATTAGTGATTGAAGCGGATGTGACTAAAGCGAATGTGCAACAACTATTGCAGCAGTATGGCTTTGCGAAAGGAAAACAAGCCGACATAGCGAGTTTATATCCGGCTTTTTGCGGTAAAAACCAAACCATGTGCGACGGTTTGAAGCCACTTGCTACTTGGCTTCAGGCAAACCAAATCGGTGTTGGGCGCTTTGCTGAATTGGGGTTTTCACCTGAAGCAGGCGTCGATGTGACATTTGTGGCTCGTGATCCGGCCAAGCCATTACTTGAGCTTGAAAGTGTTGAATTTCAGTTCGACCTCATTTCTTCTTTTTCAGATAAAACTCAAGCGCAATTATTGGATGAAGCGATTAACGCAACCGATGGCGAGATGCTTGAGCTGATATCAGCATGGCGATCGGGCGATCATCAAGCACTCGCAGATATTATGGAGCATCAAGCAGAAGAATCTGATGAGCTATTAACTAAATTGCTTTGGCAAAGAAACCACACGATGACGCAAAGAATCATCGAGATTTTACAAGATAGTCATTATCAACGCTTGTTCGTCATTGTTGGCGCTGGGCATGTCGTAGGCCAACAAGCCTTGCCCGAGTTGTTACGAAATGCAGGTGCCGATGTGATCGATTGTTGGAAAATGACCTGTAATGAGTATCGATAATGTAATGTTGTTTTCCATTTGAAGAGTAAAAATTGGCATTTTTTGACTGATGTTATCAATCTAGATGTATAATAGCAGCATTGAAACATTTAATGACGCAGTGTTTAGGTTTGCTAAATACTGCGTTTTTCAGTTAATAAACAAAAGGTAACTCTCTTGAGTCACGACTACTCTATAGAATTAGCTTCGATGCCATCGTTGCTGTCTCTGTATCGAAAGATATTATTATCGCGCAAGCCTGGTTGGGATCAGCAACCGTTGCCAAACATCAATGTGCAGGTCAGTAATATTCACCTCAGTGATAAAAAAATTCAGCAATATGCTGATGTTTGCCAATTTGGTTTTGATGGCAAAGTGTTACCTCCTACGTTTTTATACGTGTTAGCTTTTAGACTTCATGCCAGCATTTTTACCCATAAAGCGATCACCTTTCCATTGCTAGGTATGATCCACCTCAAGAACAGCATTAGTCTATACAGACCCATCAATGCCGATGAAACGTTTGATGTGCAGTGTGAGCTGACAAGCAGTCAGACCACAGATGCAGGTCTTGAGTTTGAGCTTGTATCAAAGGTGTATGTAGGACAGGAATTGGTGTGGGAAGCATTATCAACTTACTTATATCGCATTGAGTCCAAAGGGCGCAGAGCAAGACCGCCTAGAGCTTCAGATATGACATGGGAAGATGTGCAAACTTGGGCATTACCTGAAGATTTAGGGCGTAAATATGCTAAAGCCTCTGGGGATTATAATCTGATTCACCTTCATCCTATCGTGTCTAAACGTTTCGGTTTTGAGCGCGTATTAGCTCACGGCATGTGGTCAAAAGCTCGTTCATTAGCGGCATTAATGCAGTTTATTGGTGAGAGGCCGTTTAAAGTCGATGTTGAATTCAAGTTACCTGTCTTTATGCCATCAGAAGTCACTTTTGCTTTTGAAAGTATGAAAAATGGTAAACGATTTGAAATGCGTGATATTAAAGGTCGTCGTCCGCATTTGCTTGGTAATATGACTTACCTAGATTAATGCTTGTGGTACACCTGTATATGCGCAAAGAAAAAGCCCGAGTTATTCACTCGGGCTTTTTGTATCAATTAAATAGGCTTAATCAGCCGCTTTTTCATGGTAAATATGTACATCCCGTTGTGGGAATGGAATGCTAACCCCTTGAGCGTCAAACTGCATTTTCACTTCACGGGTAATATCCCAGTATACATCCCAGTAATCGATAGGATCTGCCCAAGGGCGCACCACAAAGTCGACTGATGATTCACCTAAGGTGTGAAGCTTAATCGTAGGCTCAGGAAATTGCTTGACCTTTGGGTGAGCCATAACAATGTCGGTAAGGATTTTTTCAGCTTTAGGGATATCATCGCCATAGCCAATACCAAACGTCATATCAACACGGCGTTCTTGTTCAACAGTAATATTGTTAATGGTGTCACCCCAAATTTTATTATTTGGAATGATTAATCGTTGGTTATCTAGGGTTTTAACCGTTGTTGATACCAAGCTCATATGACTAACACGACCTGTTACTCCAGCTGCATTGATCAAGTCACCAACATCATACGGACGGTAGATTAAGATCATCATACCCGATGCAAAGTTAGATAATGTGTCTTGCAAAGCAAAACCAATAATCACACCCGCAATACCAAAACCTGCCAATAATGGTGCCAATTCAAAGCCAAGTTGTGACAGTGCAATTAATAAACCTAAGGCAAAAATCACATTACCTGAAATGGATGTGAAGAAGTCTTGCAACAGCATGCTGAAGTTAAGTTTTGATGAGTTAACGGCTTTGCGCACCACTTTTCGAACGAGCTTAGCAACTAAGCTTGTTAGGAATAAAATGATCAAGAAAATAATCACTTTAAATGTTACGCCTGCACCGTTTTCCAAAGCTTGGTTTTTCGCAATCGTCATCCATTCTTCAATGAGACTAGAAGCCACATCAAAATTCAGAACATCTTGAGTAATATCGCCAGAGACACTGAATAATGTTTGTTTAATCTGTGTGGTGTCTTGGCCGAGTGATTCAAGCATTTCGATGGCAATATTCAAGCTTGCGGTGTGCATTGCCAAACGATCTTTTAAAGATGACACTTTGCTCTTTTGCTCAGCAGTAATGTCAGCGCCAGCATCAGAAGCTTCAGCAACCGCTTCTTGAAGCTGTACTTGAGTATAGGTAACTAAGCTTTCGAAATAATCAGCTCTTAGTAAGACTTCTGCAGTTAACGCAGCTTCGGCATTATCAACGTTAATGTTAAGCGTCTTACCCCAATTAATCGTTTCTAATTCTGCTTGCAAGTAATGGTCACGATCTTCTTCACGTTTGATAATATCACGCATGATTTCTACATCATTATCACCGCCTAAAGCGAGCTTTAACTCACCCGTTCTTGCATCTAGGTATTGACCGACTTTATCAAGAAACACCAGCTGCTTATTCACTTGTGGAACCAAGTAAGCTAAATCAGGGTCTGGTTGATTGATTAGCGTTGCTAACTCTTCTCTTAATAAGTTGGTTTTATTGCGGATGCGATATTCGCTGACATCTTTAAGTTCACCTTTAGCAGTTTTAAGCCAAATAATGTCGGTATCGATGGTTTTTTGTAGTTGTTGAATTTTTTTGTCAGTCTCAGGGCTAACTTGCGCCGCATAACTGGTACCAGAAAAGCAAATTACACTGAGTAAACAGCAAATAATAAACAGAATTCTTGGCATGGTAAAACTTCCTGTCAGTATAGTAGAAAGCTAATGATAAGTTATTGCGGGAAGTTTGACGATAATTTGATAGACTTACGCACTTTTTATTTTCAGGTAAATTTAATATGGCAAGAATAGCCTGCCCACATTGTCATCAACCTATTTCGTTGGCGAAAGTGACAGCGAGCCGTGGCAATGGGTTTTCAGCGCAAATACAATGCTACCATTGTCGAGCATGGTTAGGCCGTCATGTGATATTAACTGTACTGAAAGTATTGGGATTTTATGCAGCAGTTATAGCGGGTTTCGTTGGGTATTTTGTCGATGGTGTTGCTAATATCGTTACCCCTATTATCATGATTTCACTGATTCTTACAGGGGTAACGCATTTAATGGATCATCTCATTGTGATTGATGCGCCAGATGATGACGCAACAATAGAAGATTAATCTACAACTTGAACTTGATTTTCTAATGCTGCTTCAACGTAATAAATACCGCCAAGCACAACGACACCAATAATGACCATAGTTAATATAATACCGATGTTATCTTTGAGTAAATTCATCATAGTTAAATCCTCTGTCTTGGCTGACTTTGCAGCAATATATGACTAATATTTTAGCTTTGACAGCTTAAGCTAATCTTAAATAGCTTAACGAGGATTTGTATAAGTTGCTATGTTAAGTCACAAAAATTTAGAAAAAGTGATTTGTAACATTCTTCTGGTTGCTTTTTTTTCAAATTTTTTTAAGATAGTCGCGATTTTTGTTAAACAGAGAACACTTCTTTGCCTCATTCAATGCGAACAAGACAATTAATAGCGATCTGGCTGTCAGCCATGCTCGTGTTATTGTCGTTTGCGGCTTCTGCACATAATTCTGTGCATTTGCATGATGGAGCAAGTACACAATGTACGCTTTGTTTTCATCAACACCAATTGCAAAAAACGCTTCCAAGCACGGATGTCAATATTGCCGTAGTTCGTCAAACTTTCGAACTGGCTATTGAATCCATTGTTGCTTCATATTTTGCCCATCAAACGGTTTACCATAGCCGAGCACCACCCGTTTTCTCCTAGTTCTATACATACCCAACAAATTTTTACGGATAAATTATTTTTCGACTATTCAAGATGATGGTCGACTACTTGTTGTATTTTGGAGAAAAAATGTCTTACTCAAACAAACGTCTTTCATTGGTTGCAGCTGCTTGTGCCTTGGTTTCTACTCATGCTTTTGCTGAAGATTCTAGCCTAACAAATCCTAATATAAGTGCCGTTTTAGATGGTTTTTATCAAACAGGCGATCGTGGCTTAGGTGGCCGCAGTGAAGGGTTTGGTTTAGGCGAAACAGAGCTTGCTATCAGTGCCAACATCGATGACATGTTCTACGGTAAAGTGACTGCCATTTTAGAGTCTCATGACGGTGAAACTGAAATTGAACTAGAAGAAGCCTTCATTCAAACCATGGGATTACCGGGTGGTCTAGGGATTCGTGCTGGTCGCTTTTTATCTGATATCGGTTACTTAAATAACCAACATTTACACACAGATGCATTCGTTGATCGTCCAGGTGCTTATCGTGCATTTATGGGCGGCCATTATTTTGATGATGGTGTTCGTTTAACGTATGTAGCACCAACTGATCTATATTGGACAATGGGTGTTGAAGCATTCAAAGGTGACAAAATGCGCGCCGAAGATGAGCATGGCGAGCGCGATTTCGATACGGTAGGGGTTTATTCAGCCTTCACTAAATTTGGTGGTGATATTGGCTTATCAAGTTCATGGCAGGTGGGCTTAAGCTATTTACGTAACTCAAATGGTCAAGGTGTTGTAGAAGGGGAAGATGAGCACGAACATGATGTGATTGCTGATGACGATCATGATCATGAAGGTCACACTCATAGTGCATCTTACACGGGCGAAAACACTTATATCGCCGACTTTGTCTACAAATGGGCTCCAAACGGCAACTATAAGTATCAACACTTAACAGTGAGCGGTGAGTACTTCCGTGTGAATGATATCTTCTCATTTGAAGAGGTACATGATCATGAAGAGCATGATGATCACGGTGAAGAAAGTCATAACGATTACCATGAAGGTTGGTACTTAAGCAGTGTTTACCAGTTCTCTCCTAACTGGTCAGCGGGTTTACGTTACGGTGAGGTTGATACATTCGAAGCTCATGGCGATCATTTAGATGCGCAAAAGCTAAAAGAAACCGAGCTTAGTTTAGCGTGGCATCACAGTCACTTCTCGACAGTACGTCTACAATATACTAATCAGAAGGGTACCAACTTTGATGGTTTTGAAGACGATAATATCGTAACCCTACAGTATGTCATGACATTAGGAGCTCACGGTGCGCATCAATTCTAAAACGCTAATCGCCATAGGTGCTTTATTTAGTCCCTTTTTGGCGGGTTCAGCAAACGCACAATTGAATGTGTTTGCTTGTGAGCCTGAATATGCAGCCTTAAGCCAAGAGCTAGCACCTGATGCGAAAGTGTATTCGGCGACGAGTGCTTTACAAGACCCGCATCAAGTACAAGCTAGACCAAGCCTAATTGCCAAAATGCGTCAAGCAGACTTAGTGGTTTGTGCTGGTGCTGACCTTGAAATAGGTTGGCTACCTATGCTGCAAATGAAAGCATCGAACAATAAGGTGCGTTCAACAGATAATGGTTTGTTTTATGCGGCTGAACATATTGAGACGCTAGATCAACTTGAGAATGTTGACCGCTCAATGGGAGATGTTCACGCCAAAGGTAACCCACATTTGCATTTTGACCCTAGCAGGTTGCTACAGGTAGCAGATGCCTTATCTGCCAAAATGACGCAGCTTGATCCTGACTCGGCGACGAGTTACCAAGCAAACCTTGCTGCATTTAGTGAAAAGTGGCAAAAAGCGATTCCTCAGTGGGAAGAAAAAGCAGCAGGGCTTAAAGGTAAGAAAGTGATTGCTTACCATTCAAGCTTTCGTTACTTGTTCAACTGGCTAGGAATGGAGCAAGTTGCTGATTTAGAGCCAAAGCCAGGGATCCCACCTAGCAGTAGTCATCTTGCTAAGCTGGTTAGTCGCAGCCAAGAAGGCGATGTCATGGCTATATTGTTCACTTCGTATCAGGATGATCGTGGTGCCAATTGGCTAGGAGAAAGAACGGATTTACCAGTGATAATGTTGCCTATGTCTGTTGGTGGTAATGATGATAGCAAGGATTTATTTAGCCTCTATGATAGCGTGATTTCGTTACTCACAGAGGTGCAATAGCCTATGCTTGATCTCGAGCTGCTACCAATACTCCTCCCCGCATTTGTTGCGGGGATATTGGTGCTGTCTACGCATGTGGTCTTAGGTCGTCAGGTACTAAAACGTGGCATCATCTTTATTGATTTAGCCATTGCACAAGTGGCGGCTTTAGGTGCCATTGTGTCGCATATGGATCATAGATTAGAAGAGCTGCCTTTTTCTCATGTATGGATGCCTGCTTTATTTGCGTTAGCGGGAGCGGGTTTTATTGCCTGGCTTTCAAAACGTTTTGCTGATGAGCTTGAAGCTATTATTGGTTGTTTTTATGTGTTGAGTGCTGTGGCCGCGATGTTGTTATTGTCTAACGATCCTCATGGCGCAGAGCTCTTAAAACAATTAATGTCAGGGCAAATATTATGGGTTAACTGGTCGCAACTCGTATTACCAGGTGTGGTGTCTGCTGCGATATTGTTACTGGTGGTCATTAGGCCACAAGTACTTGATGGTGCAGGGTTCTACTTCTTATTTGCGATAGTGATTACCTTGTCGGTTGAATTAGTTGGCGTTTACTTAGTCTTTAGTACGCTAATTTTGCCCGCCTTAGCACTGAATAAATACCATGGTAAAGGGCAACTTGTGCTGACGTATGTGGTTGGATTTGTTGGCTACTTAGCAGGGCTTATACTCTCTGCCAGTTATGATTTGCCTAGTGGTGCCGCAATAGTGGCAGCCTTAGCGTTCAGTGCTATTACTATGCGTGTTTTATTGTCTTTTAATCAAACTAGCAATGTCTGATTAAAAGCGGTTTTTGAAGCGTATAAGACTAGCGATTGAAGTCACTAAGTACAGAATTAATGGTGCGTTAATGTTAACGCACCATTCTTTTATCTGGGCTAGTGTATAATTATTTTAGCTTACAAATGTAAACTGAAATTAAACAAACCATTGAGTCCAGCTACTGTGCTGGCTATACTGTCGCCACTTTCTTCGCAGGAGTCTGCTTGTGCTGTTAATTGCTCGTTCAATTATTCTTGCAGTGTTATTAACACTGGCGTTTTTTTTCGCAATAATCCTTTGTCTTGTTAGACCTATGCATCGTGACAATGTACATGTTATTGCACGTATTTTTGCTTCAGTTGCTCCTATTTTAGGTATCAAGGTGATCACGCGTCACGCAGCAGAAGAAAACCCTAAAGAGCCTAAAATCTATTTAGCTAATCATCAAAATAACTTTGATTTATTTACCCACACTTCTGCTGTGCCTAAAGCAACGGTGAGTTTAGGTAAGAAAAGTTTGGCTTGGATGCCGCTATTTGGACAAATTTACTGGTTATCAGGCAATATTCTTATTGACCGTAAGAACCGTCATAGTGCATTTGATACTATGGCTAAAACGGTCGAGAAAATGAAAAACAAATTATTATCTGTATGGATTTTCCCTGAGGGAACACGTTCTCGTGGACGTGGCTTGTTACCTTTTAAGGTTGGGGCTTTTCATACAGCTATCGCAGCGAAAGCTTCAATCGTACCGGTCCTTGCCTCTTGTCAAAATCACATTAAATTAAATCGTTGGAACAATGGTGTGGTGATTGTTGAGATGATGGCTCCTATGTCGACTGCAGGTGTTGATAAAGCGGATGTGAAAAAGCTATGTGCTAAGGTACATGAAGCAATGTCGGCTCGATTGGCTGAATTAAATCAAGAAGCATCTGCATTAATGGCTAAACCTCAATAGGTTTATCAAGTATAATTGACCATTAGCCGCATAATTTTTGTTAACGGAGTTACTCCATGTCTATTGAAGGTCTACTAAAAGAGCAGTTTGCTGAGAACCGTGAAATCATTCAAGCATTACTTGATGATGGCTCGCAGGCTGATGCTGAATACACGATTGAGCATCACTTTTCTTCGACTAATTTTGATCGTTTAGAAAAAGCGGCTGTTGATGCATTTAAGCTTGGCTTTGAAGTTAATGATGCTGAAGAAATGCAACTTGAAGATGGTTCGTTAATTTTCTGCTTTGACGCGATTGCAAATCATGCTTTAGAGGCTGACTTACTGGATAAAGCATGTGAGCAGCTTATGATTTTAGCTCAAAAGCAAAAAGTAGATTATGACGGTTGGGGCACATTCTTTATTGGTGATGAAGACGAACTTGATGAAGAGTACGACGAAGAATAACGACGACTATCTTCATCGTTGATTAAATATAAATCGCTGATTAAATATAAATCGCTGATTAAATATAAAAAACCACTCATTTGAGTGGTTTTTTATTGTCGGCTAGTTATCTAAAGAATGGTTTTATCATTGCTTGTCAATCATTAGCGATACAATTAATCGCTAGCGAGGTGCTAAGACTCTTCTTTAAACACCGATGTTTGGTTACGGCCATTCTCTTTAGATTGGTATAAAGCTTTATCCGCACCAGCAAGCCAGCTAGCACTGTTTTTTGTTTGTTCTGATAACGCGTTTACCCCAATACTAATGGTGACTTTAATAATTTGGTTTTTATACACCACTTGTGATGCTTCAACTTTTTTACGTAATCGCTCCGTAAAGTACTTAGACTCATCAGCATTAGTATTAGTGAGGACAACGGCAAACTCTTCTCCGCCATAACGGCCTGCAAAGTCTGTTTCACGCAAAGACTGTTTAAGTATATGGGCAATACTCTGAATCACTTTATCGCCCGCAGGGTGGCCGTATTTATCATTGATTTGTTTAAAGTTATCAATGTCTATCATGATCATGCTGCCACTTTCACCGTAGCGCGCATAGCGTTCATACTCTTTTTCAAAACAAGCTTGCCAATGACGACGGTTAAATAACTGGGTTAAACTGTCAGTCTGACTCAGTTTCTCCAACTGTTCGTTAGCAGATTTAAGCTGTAATTTGTTTATAGCGACATCGGTAACATCATAAATAATAATACTGATGTGAGTAATATTCCCTGTGAGTGATGCCAGAGGCAGCAAGGTGATATTTTGGTACATATGATCAGCCCGGCCTGTAATTGGACGGTAGTTTTTAAACTCGAACACATATGGACGCTGTTCCCAGCTGATAAACGAACGATTCTTTAGTAGGAAAACCGATTCCATTTTTTGGGTTAACCACTCTTTTGGCAGGTCGCTAAATGTATCAAAAAGGTTTTTACCTTTGATGCCATTTGGCGAGACTCCACTGTGGTTTTCCATGAAACCATTCCAAAGTTGGATATTGTAATTACGATCTAATACGACTAGCCCAACTTCTATGGTTTGCACCATATCAATGAGCCAGTGAAGTTCGTTCATTGCATTTTGATCAGTAGACATGAGTAACATCCAACATTGTTATTATTTTAATGACTAGCGAATATAAATCGCTAAAATCATGATTAATCAAGTAAATAGCCCAACTTAAAATTAAGTGTTGGGATGGAGTCTTCGGTGAAAAGCAACAGCAAATCGCATTGAACATTATGATCTTCAATTTGATAGTTGATTTCCATTGCTAGGGTGCGTTGCCATTTTTCCGAATTATCATGAATCAATTCATTGACTGTGCAATGTCTGCCCAATACGACTGGATGTCCTTGGCTAAATTTCATATCCAGTTGTTCTGAGATGCCATTGAGAAATGCGCCGATCAGAACATTGCCAGTATCGATTAATACTTCGACTTCATTGGCTGCATCTTGAGGATCTTTATGGCCCATGAGTTTGGCCATATCGGTAAAACTAGAATCATGGAATAACAATAACGCTTCACCAGCCACACCTGCGCCAATAAATCCTTGGCAGAGAGCTGAAATTTTTGAGCTTTCTTCTGTAGCTTTAAGCGCCATAGTGAGCTCACTGACTTCGAGAACATTCACATTTGGAATTGGCAGCATCACGAACACATCCAATAACGTGGCCAGTAGATCCGCAGCTCGGCCCATTGCGACGTTAGCAATCTCTTGGCAGGCATCACGTAAATCAACCTCAAACATCGGCGTGTCATCAGCAGCATCTTTAAGTGCTAAGGTCAAAATGCCGTACTCTTCAAGGATATTACTGATGGCATCAGCACTGACCGGTTTTTGGATGAAATCCAAAGCACCCAATGCTTTGACTCGCTCATGAGCTTTGATTTGGATATCGCCAGATACCACGATGACGAGGGCGGGTAAGTCCTCTCGCTGAATCGCTTCTAATACCTCGTAACCATCCATGACTGGCATATTGAGATCGAGAAAGACAATTTCCCCTTTCCCAGCACGGATAACCTCAAGACCTTCCGCTCCATTAGTGGCATAGCTGATTTCAACATCCCATTCTTTTGGGAGTGTGCGCGCCATTTGCTTTCTAGCTAATCCTGAATCATCGCATATCAAAATAGGAATAGTCATAGAGACAGAGGATCCTTTTACAGGGTTATTATTATTTAAGTGTAGTCGTTGCAAAAAAAGACAGTTTTCATCTCTTTAATTCCTGCAGTTCAACATGGTGATATTGCGTTGCAGTGTCTTTCTACAATGTATTAAACAATATTTTACAACTTATTGTTGAGTATTAGCATTAAAAATCGACAGAATTTTGGCGTTTATCATAAAAATGTATCATTTATGGCATTCTAAAGGCTCTATGGCGTAACGTTTGTGTACTAACGGGTGTATTTGGAGGTGGATGTAAAAATTGTTGCTTTGCTCACCTTGGTTAACTATTCGCCAAATTGCTGGTTTATGATAACTTAAGATCTGGACTGACCAGTAAAGGATGAATCATGGAGAGTAAACTCGTTACGCTAAAGATAGACAATGGCATTGCCTATGTAACGTTAAATCGGCCTGAAAAATACAATGCATTGAATATTGAGTTGTTTCAAGCAATCGATAAAACCATCAAAAAACTACATAAAAACACTGCTGTTAGGGCGGTTATTCTGTCCGGAGCTGGCGGGAATTTCAGTTCTGGTTTGGACGTTAAAAGTGTTTCAAAATCAATGATGCCCGCATTAAAACTTCTTTTTAAGTGGTTGCCAGGTAATGCAAATTTAGCTCAGCGAGTTTCTTTAGGTTGGCAGCAGCTTCCTATTCCTGTGATATGTGTCATTGAAGGGTTTTGCTATGGCGGTGGCGTGCAAATCGCATTAGGTGCAGATTTTCGATTTGCCAGTAAAAACGCTCAGCTTTCAATCATGGAATCTAAGTGGGGCTTATTACCTGATATGGCTGGACTTGCTGGGTTAAGGCAAATCATGACTAAAGACAAGGCCATGCAATTGACCTATACCGCAGATATTATCACTGCTGACAAAGCGCTTGAATTTGGTTTAGTCACAGAGGTGCATGATAACCCGCTAGAGATGGCGACACGTTATGCAGAAAAGCTAATGCAGCGTTCGCCAGATACTAATGCGGCTATTAAGCTGAGTATCAATAAGAACTGGTCGGGGACGTTACGCAGTTTATTGAGCCGAGAGTCTTTGAGTCAGGTTCGATTACTTTTAGGTAAGAATCGTTTGATTGCCAGTCATCGTGAAATTAAGCAGTCAGGTAAACCCTATCAAGATAGGCAGTCGGGTTGGTAAATCCCAAGTTTCATACTGTGTACGAGATTAAGTCGATTATTTACTTCACTATCATAGAGTAACAATTCTCAAATGATGAGTGCCGACGGAGCTAAAAGCTTGCTATTATCAGCGCCAAAATTGATTGTGCAACTTGAGATTGTCTTATGCGTGAAACGTTTGAAAAATTGTTATGGAGCAGCCGATTATCAGTGATGGTTGGCGTGCTTGCTTGTGTTGTCGGGGCGCTGGTTATCTTTACTGTAGGGATCAAAGATGTGGTGCATTTATTGGCACTACTTTGGAGTTACATCGTTTCTGGCAGCCACGAAATAAGAAATGACATTATTATGGTCGTGGTTGAGATTTTAGATACTTTCTTACTCGGCGCTGTCATGCTTATTTTTGCTTTTGGTCTGTATGAATTGTTTATCAGTGATTTAAAAAATGCCGATGACACCAAAAGCGGTGGCCGCATTTTAGTGATTAGCAGCATTGATTCGCTCAAAAGTAAGCTAGGTAAAGTGATTTTGATGATGCTTATCATCAAGGTGTTTTCTTATTTTACTGAAATGAAGCCTCAGTCGATGCTCGACTTGCTCTACATGGGAATTATTGTGGTGTTAGTCGCACTGTCTTTGATGCTGAGTAAAGATAAAAAAGACTAACCTCGCCAAGTGTTAGATTGCTGGTTATTGGTCAATAGTTATTGAAACTGTCAGTAACCAGCAATTTTTCTCGCAAAGCCTTCAATATGATCTAACGCTTCATCCCAGCCACCTTGATGGCTCAAATCTAATTGTAATAAATACTGTCGATATAAATTTGCTGATTTAACTAAATTACTATTTTTACGCTCTATGCTTTGCGCTAATGCGGCCTTATGTCCGTTAGCCGATTGCAAGTCCAATACGGGAATGTCTAACCCTGCTAGTTGCTTGGCAATACTCAAGCCTCGGTTTTGTTCATCAATCAATTGTTCAAATTCGCGATAAGGATTAATGATAACGAGCAAGTCAGGTTTAGTTAATTTATCTTGATGAAGTAGATTAACGACCATACCCGCACTATCATCTGCTGCGATAATAATCCGTTTCCCAGGGTATTGCGCAGCCACTCCTTCTATCTGAGCAATAGATTCTTCAATCACTTTTTGTTGGAAATTATTGAGCTCTAATAACTGACTGGAGGTGTACTTAGGCGTCATTTGATGCGCATCAAGCGTTAGCTGCTTTTCACCTGCCTTGTTAATTTGATCTGCATCAGTTGCAAAATTAGGACGATATAAGCCTTCGGTTGGCTTGATGCTAATCGTTGCCCAGCCTGAGAGTGGTAATTGCAAGCGCATATAACGGCTGCTTTCCAGTCCTGTAGCGTCTGATTCAGTTGGTCCAAGAATGATAGCGCTGCCACGCTGTTTTCTGCCTTGCCAAGGCTTAACTATGACATCAATGGGTTTATCTTGAACAATGATTTGCTGCTTTTGCTCGTCACTGACGGGGGCGAATAATGACTCGGCAAAGGTATTCGTGCCAATGCTTAAGGTGAGGATGAAGGTAAATAAGATCTGCTTGATGAGTGTCATTGCCGCTTTCTTACAGGTTGGATGAAAATCGCCTACAAAAAAGCCCTGAAGTTCAGGGCTTTTGCTTCATCTATGCAGTGTATTATACGTGACTGACTAATACCATTCTAATTGCGTCTAGCTGGAATTGGCTGTCGTCAATATAGCTGTTTAACTCAGCCATTTGATTACGGATATAATCGAGTTCAGAATCGCGAATATTTGGATTCACCGCTTTTAAAGACTCTAAACGGGTGAGCTCGCCATTTAATTGTGTGGTCATTTTTTCACGAGCTTGCTCAACCAAGTTGGCTAATGCTGCCTGTGCTTGCTCTTCCCCTTTTGCTAATAGCGGATGAAGAATAGGCTGAGATGCATTAACGAGCTTGCTGGCAATATGGCGATTAACTGCACTGAGTTGTTTATCAAAGCTGCTGTAGTCGACTTTTTCTGCCAAGTTTTGACCATTTTTGTCCAGTAACACACGTATAGGTGTTGGTGGCATATAGCGGTATAGCTGCGATGATTTAGGGGCTGAAACATCTGCCATATAAATCAATTCTAAGAACAGGGTTCCCGCTGGTAGCGCTTTATTCTTTAACACCGCAACACTGGTAGTGCCGGTTTCTGAATCGGTGATCATATCAAGAGCCGTTTGCACTAATGGATGCTCTTGAGAAATAAACGCAATATCGTCACGAGAAAGTGCGGTTTCACGGTCAAATGTCACTGAAATTCCATCTTCAGGTAACCCAGGATATGACGGGAATAACATGTGCTCACTCGGGCGCAATACAATCGAGTTTTCGCCACGATCTTCTTGATCGACACCAATAATGTCCCATAAACGAATTACAGAACCAATTAAGTGAGTATCAGCATCTCGCTCGGCTAAACGCTCCACTAACTGTTTTGATTGTTCGCCACCATGAGAGTTAATTTCTAATAACTTATCACGTCCTTTTTCCATGGCTTGTTTAAGCTCTTGGTATCTGGCTTGGGTGTGGTTAAGCAGTTGCGTCATTAATTCAGGGTCATCATCATTGAGCACTGCTGTTAATTCATCGGCAAACTCTGAATAAAGAATATGCCCACTTGGGCAAGTCAGCTCAAAAGAATTAAGCCCTTGGTGGTACCAATTCATTAAGCGCTCTTGCGCGGTATCTTGCAAATACGGTAAATGAATTTGGATATCATTTTGCTGGCCGATACGGTCTAAACGACCGATACGCTGCTCCAATAAATCTGGGTTTAGTGGCAAATCAAATAACACTAAGTGGCTAGCAAATTGGAAGTTACGTCCTTCTGAGCCAATTTCTGAACAAATAAGCGCTTGGGCGCCGCCTTCTTCTTGGGCAAAATACGCACCCGCTTTATCACGTTCAATAATCGACATGCCTTCATGGAAAACAGTGGCCTGAATACCTTCACGAGTACGTAATGCTTCCTCAAGGCTCAGCGCCGTTTCTGCTTGGCTGGCAATGATGAGTACTTTTTTGCTGCGGTGTTCTTTAAGGAAATCAATTAACCAGTCAACACGAGGATCGAACTTCCACCAACTTGCACTATCAGTTTCAAATGCTTGATAAAGTTTCTCAGGGCTTAATGATTGCTTAGCTTGATCTTGTGGTGATTTTTTCGATCCCATCATTGCATTAACACGTTCAGCAGTAATGTATTCCTGCGGCATGGCTAATGGTTGCGGATTGAAAAAGCGTTTCGGAAACCCGCTGACTGAAGCACGGCTATTGCGGTATAAAATACGGCCAGTACCATGTCGGTCGAGTAATTCTTGTAATAACTCTTCTCGAGCAGATTGTTTAGTATCATCTTCAATATCATCTGCTTGGATAATATTGATGCTTGGCATGATATCTTTTTCACTCAAAAGCTCAGTTAAGCTATTAATGGCGCTATCGGCCAGTTTAGTGTTGGCGGTCAGTGCTTCAGCAGCTTCAGCAACACTTTGATAGCTTTTCTCTTCTTCTAGAAATGCGTTGTAGTCGTAGAAACGATCAGGATCGAGTAAACGTAAACGTGCAAAATGACTTTGGTGGCCAAGTTGATCTGGGGTGGCAGTAAGTAGCAGTACGCCTGGCACTTCTTCACTTAAGGCTTCAACGATTTGATAAGCACGGCTTGGGGCTGTTTCGCTCCACTCCAGATGATGTGCCTCATCAACCACCATTAAATCCCAATCGGCATCAATGGCTTGTTCTAAACGACGTTTTTTACGAAGTAACTCAAGTGAGCATATGACTAATTGCTCAGTGTAAAATGGATTGTCATTATCCGCATAAGCTTCAACACAGCGGTCTTCATCAAAGATTGAAAACTTTAAGTTAAAGCGGCGTAGCATTTCGACCAACCACTGATGGCGTAATGTGTCAGGCACAATCACTAATATACGCTCAGCACGGCCAGTAAGTAGCTGCTGGTGAATAATCAAACCTGCTTCAATGGTTTTACCTAAACCCACTTCATCGGCCAGTAAAACACGTGGAGCATAGCGGCGGCCAACTTCATGAGCAATCCATTGTTGGTGTGGAATTAAGCCTACCCGTGGTCCTTGTTGCCCCAATAAATCTGATGTTGCTAACTTATGGCGCAGTAACTGACTTTGGTAACGCATACCAAAGCGGTCTAAGCGATCAATTTGCCCTGCAAATAAACGGTCTTGAGGTTTATTAAAACGGATATTGTGATTGAGTAAAGTCTCACGTAAACGTACCGTTTCTTCAGATTCACTGTGGATACCGATATAGGTAACTAGCCCATCTTTTTCTTCGACTTCGCTGACAGTGAGTTTCCAGCCTTCGTGGCTTTCAATTGAGTCACCTGGATTAAAGATTACACGTGTTAATGGTGCTTCATCGCGTGAAAAAAGACGGTTCTCATCGGCGGCAGGAAATAACACTGTTACCATGCGACCTTCAACGGCGACGACAGTACCTAAACCAAGCTCTGACTCGGTATCACTAATCCAACGTTGACCTAAAGCAAACGGCATTTTTGACTCTCATTTGGGGCTGATTAAAACAAAGGGCGCGTATGTTATAACAAACGCTAGTAGATTTAAATTCTAGCAGCGATTTAAATATTCATGATCGGCAATTTTATGTAATCAAGGCTAACTTTGACACAGTTCTGTCATCTCAATGTCATCTTCTTTCTCGTAAACTGACACAGTGAACATCTGATTAACTATTGAGCGTCGATAAATTTACTGGCATAGTTTAATTGTGCAATTTACGAAATTGTTCACCTATAATTATATGTAAGTTTATTTATTTCAGGAGTTTATATTGGATTAATCCCTTAGTTTACCCTTTGCATTGAGCACTCTGGAGGCGCCATGGAACATGACAACAGAAAGTTGTTTGTACTGGATACCAATGTGTTACTTCATGAACCTTTAGCGATATATTCGTTTAAGGAACATGACGTAACAATCCCAATGACAGTGTTAGAAGAGTTAGATAATATTAAGGACAGAAAGCACGATATCAGCCGCGATGCCCGGGTTGCTATTAGAGCGTTAGAAGATATCCTCGGAGGGAAAACCTCTCCAGAACAAATACTCAATGGTGTCGCTCTACCCAGTAGGGAAGGACACTCTGATGTATCCGGCAGTTTATCCATTTTCCCTGACCATCAAATCGATTTCACCACAGGGGCGTTACCTGGCGACAATAACGATAACCGCATCATTAATACCGCACTGCATTTACAAAACCTCAATCAAGCTCGCCAAGTTGTGTTGGTTACAAAAGATATCAATATGCGCCTTAAAGCCAAAGGGGCGGGGATTGAACGGGTTGAAGATTATCGAACTGACCAGCTGATTGACGATATTCGCTTTTTGGCAAAAGGTTTTTATCAGTTTGACGGTGACTTTTGGGCGAACGTGGAAAAAGTATCAACTGACCGAGTGGGTGGAAAAACCTTGCATCAAGTGAGCCTTGATGAGGTGGGTAATGAACCTTTTTACAAAAATCAGTACTTAATTGATCAAGAAACTGAGTTTTGTGGCAAGGTCGAAAGCCGAACTGATACTCATTTATCGATAATCGATTATGGCCGAGATCGACTTGAGCATCTGCAAGCATGGGGCATTAAGCCAAAGAACATTTATCAAGGCATGGCGCTTAATGCTTTATTAGATCCTGAGATTGATTTAGTGATTCTCACCGGTCCAGCAGGTTGTGGTAAAACCTTAATTGCTATGGCAGCAGCGCTTGAGCTTGTGGTAGAGAAAAAGCAATACGAAAAAGTCATTGTCACTCGAAACACGCCTGAGATAGCTGAATCTATTGGTTTTTTACCTGGCACCGAAGAAGAGAAAATGGCGCCATGGTTAGCGGCAATTACAGATACTTTGGAAGTGCTGCATAAAAATGATGTTAACCCAACTGGGAGCATGAATTACATCATGGAAAAAGCGAATGTGCAGTTTAAGTCAGTCAATTTTATGCGTGGGCGCTCAATTCAAAACTCAGTAGTCTTATTGGATGAATGCCAAAATCTAACGGCATCACAAATTAAAACCATGATCACCCGTATGGGAGAAGGCACTAAGTTGATTTGCTGCGGTAACTTAGCGCAGATTGACTCAACTTATCTGACCGCAGTCACGTCAGGGCTAACCTATATTGTGGAACGCTTTAAGGATTTTGATGGCAGTGCCAACATCTATTTAAATGGTGTCGTGCGCTCAAGGTTAGCTGAATTTGCCGAGGAGCATTTATAGCTAATTGGCTTGATGAAGCATAATTAGGTCTGTTGCAAAAGCTACTGCAAAGTGGCTTTTTTATTGCGCCGATATTGAGCGATAACAATATTGAAAATTCCTTGTCTATTTGACTAAATGACCATGAATCTATGATGATAATTTGCTATGTTTTAGAGGCAGTTAATAAACACGATAAAATGACACAATTTATAACGATTGATGCAGGTTATTTATGTGATAAAGCATACCTTCCTGATAATATGCATCAATGAGCCATCATAGCGTTTCTCCTTATGTCTTTTATTAATCGACGCTATGAGTAAACAAAGGGATTTCAATGAAATCGACAGAGCCAGAATTACACTTAAAAGCACTGATTCAAAGAAAATATAACCGAGCCGTTTTTTATACATATATCGGTGTAATTGTGATGGCATTATTGTCGGCTTGGACGTTATTTGAACGCCAAAAAACACAATTGATCAAAGAACGTGAAGAGCAAGTTCTTCGCCATGTGTTGCAGATTGATTTATTACTCGAGTCGAGTATCCGTGCGGTTAAAAGCTTACGTAACGTGGCTGTCGATAATTTACGCTTGGGGGAGCTAGTTCGAAAAGACCGTTTACCTCAGTATGAAAAGTTCAATGAAGATGGTCAGTTTTTTACCTTAGAACCCAGTTATGCTCAAAGTGGTGAACCTTTTACCAATATGGGACGGATCACTGGTATGGGGTCGTTAGATGGTCGAAGTGACACCTTTTATCAGGAATTAGAAATGCTGTTTGAGCTGTCATTATCTTTTCCTGTAGCGAAAGAAGCAGCGCCGAAAGCCTCATCTATTTATTACATTTCAAAGCAAAGGATCATGTCATCGTTTCCATGGTCTAACAACGAAACTCGCTTTAGAGAAGAGCTACTCAATAAAAAGCAATTCCAGTTGGCGACGCCAGCAATGAATCCACAGCGAAGTGTATTTTGGCGTGAAGCCTATGTAGACCTTGCTGAACGTGGTCTATTAACCACACTTGGTCTACCAGTGTATTTAGAAGATGACTTTATTGGCTCGATTAACTTGGATATGACCCTTGCGTCTTTAGCCAAGCAAATGCGCATGTATTTTAAGATGCCTGGGACAGTGATTTTATTAGACCAATACAACAATATTTTGTCTCACAGTGACTTTGAAGCTAGCGATATGAATCGGGTTTATCATATTAGCCAACGTATTCCTTCAGAGCTGCATTCCTTACCTGAGTCAGAACTGTTTGACGCACATGATGGTATCTTGCGAAACGGCTATTACATTCACTCAGTGGCATTACAAAACCCACCTTGGCGTTTACTGTACCTACAAGATGAAGATGTATTGTTCCAAGATGCGTGGGATAAGTTAAAGCTGACTTTCTTGCTAGTGGTTTTGGCTTTATCTGTGTTGGTGACGATTGTGCATTGGCAAACTCGCCGTTCATTCGTCAATCCAGCATCCCGCTTATTAACTCACTTAGAAGAGTGCTCACGCGATCCGATTTCACCGCCAAAGAAAATCACTGAAGGTTGGGAACCTTGGTTCTTACTCGTAAGCCGTATTTTTGAAGAGAACAAGCAATATACCCGTCATTTGGCAGAGCAAAATAAACGATTGGATAACTTAGTGGCACGACGGACTCAACGTTTGCGTGATACTACAGAGCGACGTGAACGAGAGTTTGCATTATTACGCTCTTTGATTGACTCCATTCCTGAGGCAATCGTTTATAAAGATAAAGAAGGTAAATATTTAGGCTGTAATAAATCTGCTGAGTATATGCTGGGCTGTAAAGAAAGCGAGATGATAGGGCAATACTCTTTAGCCAGCACCCATGAACAAGGGGAGCGTATCAGAGAGGAAGACCAAAAAGTCTTGAGTGATCGCTCACTGTTACGTTACCAAGAGAAAATGGACATTGGCGGGAAAACCGTCTTGCTCGATACCTTAAAACTGCCGTTTTATAACCGCCGTGGTGAGTTACTGGGGTTGATTTCTGTGTGGCGTGATGTCACTCGTGAATATGAATCTGCCGAGCAGTTACGTCTTTCTGAAGAACGTTATCATTTAGCGATGGATGCGGTAGAAGATGGTCTGTGGGATTGGTACTTAGATTCTGAACAATTGATTTGTAATCCAGCGTTTTATTCTATGCTAGGTTATAAACCTAATGAATTCCCTGCACTTATTTCATCAACCGATGCACTTATTCATCCTGATGATCGTATGCGAGTTGAAGAGTACCGAAGTGGCTATGCTAAGCAGCCAATTGGCACTTACGAAATTGAATATCGTATGCGGGCTAAATCGGGTGAATACCATTGGGTATTATCACGTGGTCGAGCGGTTGAGTTTGCCGATGACGGCCAATCCAAACGTATGCTCGGTACTCATAAAGATATTACGCGTCAAAAAAGTAATGAAGTTGCCTTGCTAGAAGCTAAGCAAGATGCTGAATTAGCCAATATGTATAAGAGTGAATTCTTGGCCAACATGAGTCACGAAATTCGCACACCGATGAATGCAATTATTGGTATGTTGCAGCTTGCACAGCGCACTCAATTGAATCCGCAGCAACAGGATTATCTTAATAAGGCAGGTTTCTCTGCTCAGTCTTTATTGCGCATTATTAATGATATTTTGGACTTCTCTAAAATTGAGGCGGGTAAGCTAGAACTCGAAAGAGTGTCGTTTCCGTTAGATAAAGTGCTTGATCATGTCATTGATATGAACGCTCAAAAAGCGCAAGAAAAAGGCGTTGAGCTGTTACTTTATGCACCAGTCACTGCAGGACTTATCCTCAATGGTGACCCATTACGTTTAGGCCAAGTTTTGGTGAACTTATTATCCAATGCGGTTAAGTTCACTCAAAATGGTGAAATTGAATTAGGTTGCGAAGATGTGGGTGAGCGAGACCACCGTATAACACTTAAATTCTGGGTGCGTGATACTGGTATTGGGATTAGCCAAGAGCAACAAGCTAAATTGTTTGATGCTTTCTCGCAAGCTGATGGTTCAACCACCCGTAAATATGGCGGCACAGGCTTAGGCTTATCGATCAGTAAACACCTTGTGTCCTTGATGGGCGGTACCATGCAAGTGGAATCAGAGACTAATCAGGGCAGTACCTTTAGTTTTAATATTAGCTTTGAAATCGCTGAAGAGAATGTCGTTGAACCGCTCGTTGTCCCAGAACAACTGAATAACCTAACAACCTTAGTAGTGGATGATAACCCTAGCGCTTTACAGATATATTCAACAGTAATGCGTGACTTTAGCTTTGGTGTCAAAACAGCACAAAGTGGCGCAGAGGCATTAGAAGTATTAGCTCACAGTGACGTCGATTTATTGCTACTTGACTGGATGATGCCAGAAATGGATGGCGCAGATGTTATCGATATTATTGATGAAATGGTTGCTGATGGACGCCTTAAAAAACGTCCGGTGATTATTCTAATGACCGCCTATTCAGCAGAGCCACTTGAGGCTGAGTTTGATGAAAGCCGTGTATTTGCTATTTTGCAAAAGCCGTTTAAAGCGTCAGCCTTATTCGATGAGATTATTGGCGCATTTGCTGCCGAACCTAAATTGAATGTGGCGCCTGTCGTTGAAGAAGATCCAGAGCAAACCAAAGATGCTGGTTTAGTCTTATTAGTTGAAGATAATTTTATTAACCAGCAGGTTGCGACTGAGCTATTAAAAAGTGCAGGTTATGAAGTCGTGATGGCCGATAATGGTCAAATTGCGTTAGATATTATCGACAGTAAACCTTTTGATGCCGTATTAATGGATATTCAAATGCCTGTAATGGATGGATTAACTGCGGCGAAAGAGCTGAGAAAACGCTTTAGCACCGAGCAGCTTCCTATTATTGCGATGACGGCTCATGCAATGTCAGGTGATAGAGAGAAGAGTCTGCAAGCGGGTATGAACGCTCATATTACTAAACCAATTGTGCTTAATGAGTTGTTTGATACCTTAGAACATTGGATTGATTATAAAAATAAACATAGCGCCTCGTAAGGTTAACGGCTCAAGACGAGCCGTTAAATTTGGCTGACTGACACAATGGAGAATGTTAAATGAACCGCCACAGCATTGCACTTGCATTGGCATTAAGTGCCATCCCCGTTATCGCATATGCGGCAACACCTGCCCAAACTGTGATTAAGCAAAGTGAAAAAGCGACCGGATTTATTAATTTCTATTATCAAAGTCAGTCTGGTGAATTGTATTTAGAGGCCAATAAACTTAACCAGCCATTTTTACTCATCACAAGCTTGCCACATGGTGTGGGTTCTAATGACATTGGCTTAGACCGTGGTCAACTTGGCGAAACTCGTATGGTTCAGTTTGAGCGTCAAGGCCCGTACATTTTATTAAAGCAATTAAATACTTTTTATAGAGCAAGCAGTGATAACCCTGCTGAGCAATTAGCGGTAAAAGAAGCCTTTGCAGAATCTGTATTATGGCGGGGTAAAGTGGTCGAAGGTAAAACGCCACTTGTGGCCGTTAATCAATTAGTGCTAAACGATCTTCATGGTGTGGGCCAGCGGTTAGCTGACACCAAACAAGGTAGCTATAATCTTGATAGTTCACGTTCTGTCATTTTACCTGAAGGGGTGAAGTCCTTCGAAAAAAATGCTGATGTTGATGTGTTACTGACTTTTAATAGTAGCAAGCCAGGCGAGCAAGTGAGACAAGTTACGCCTGATGGCAAGTTTGTATCAGTTAGGATGCGCTATTCGTTTGTAGCATTACCAGAGCCGGGCTATCAGCCTCGAGCTTATGAGCCGATGAGTGGTTACCTTTCGGGTGAATATTATGATTACTCAGCCCCAATAGACTCACCTGTCAGTAAACAATATCTACTGAGACATCGTTTAGAAAAGGTCACGCCTGGTATTGAACCAAGTGAAGTGATTAAACCAATAACCTATTATCTTGACCCTGGTGTACCAGAACCTATCCGCACTGCATTATTGGATGGTGCTCGTTGGTGGGAGGATGCATTCACTGCTGCTGGATTTATTGATGGCTTCAAAGTGGAAATGTTACCAGAGGATGCAGATCCTCAAGATATTCGCTATAACATGATCCAATGGGTGCATAGAGCAACAAGAGGCTGGTCTTATGGTGCATCCATTAAAGATCCTCGCACAGGTGAAATTATCAAAGGTCATGTGACCTTAGGTAGTTTGCGAGTAAAACAAGATCATTTAATTGCCAGAGGATTAACCGCAGGCTGGGAAGATAGAAATGCAGCTAAACAAGCATCGATGAACCTAGCATTGGCACGTATTCGCCAGTTATCAGCTCATGAGATTGGCCATACCATCGGGCTTGACCATAACTTTGCAGCTTCTACGAACGATAATGCCTCTGTCATGGATTACCCTCATCCGAAGGCGACGTTAAATGGCGACAAAATTGATATCTCAGCGCCTTATTCAGAAGGAATAGGGGAGTGGGATAAGTTTACCATTGCCTACGGTTACGGCAATGAAGCGAATTTAACAGAGTTGGTTCGCCAAGCGAGAACACAAGGTCTACGTTATATTGGAGAAGCTGATTCCCGTTCACCGGCTTCAAGCCATGCCTATGCGAGCTTATGGGACAATGGTGCATCTGCAGCAGATGAGCTTACTCGTTTAGAGCAAGTTCGTAGAGTGGCTATTGAGCAATTTAATGCTCAAGCACTGCTTAGCGAGCAACCTTTAGGTGAGCTAAGTGACGTGTTTGTGCCAGTATACTTTATGACTCGATACCAAATTGATGCCGCTGCTAAATGGATTGGCGGCAGTGATTATAGTTATCAACAGCAAGGCTCTGCTGAGCGATGGCATTATTTGTCGCCTAAATTACAACGCAGTGCATTAGATGCTTTATTGAATGTTATCTCAGCCCAAAGTTTGTCTGTACCTTCTGAGATTACCGATATCTTGGTGCCTAAAGCGGGTAACTATCGTAAGACTCGTGAAAGTTTCGATTCTGCTTTAGGCGTGCTGACTGATCCGATAGGTATGGCAGAAGTCTTAAGTCGACAAATTGCTAACCGTTTATTGGCTCCAGAGCGTTTAAATAGGGTTAATCAAGGGTTTATGACTGACTCAGAGCAATTATCAGTGGTGAACCTAGTCGATAAATTATTAGCGAAAACGGTATATCAAGATCTGCAGCGTGGCCAGTTATTAGCGGTGCAAATGCGCGTTAATACTGTCGTGTTAGACGAAATTCTTGCTAGCTATCACCATGAAAAAACGGCCCCTGAGGTTAAAGCGCAATTGCTTGCAAGGCTGCAATATGTTGAAAAACAGTTGAAACGTCGTAGTAACCGAGCAAGTAATTATCAAGCTGCTCATTTTGACTGGCTTCTACAAGGAGTGGCTAAAGGCATCGCTTCAAACGAGTTTAGGTTTATTGAATCACCGCTTAACATGCCGCCAGGTTCACCTATTTAACATGCGAACGACCAAAAAGCCCAACGAACATCGTTGGGCTTTTTAATTTTGCTAAGGTGCTTTATGGCGTCTCATTTTGAGCTGGGCTTAACGCTGCTTGTTTAGGGTTTTTAGGATAAAAGTGGTCACTTTTACGATCGATATGTGAAAACTGACGAGTATTTTTATAAGGCAGTTTCATAAATCCTGATACGCCATGGCCTTGTATCTTAGTGGCGTGATGTAAAATTCGATCTAAAGACGCCCTAAATGCAGCTTGCTTACGTGGGTTTAGTAAACGTAAATAGCTATGGATCTTTAAGTGATTGGGTAAGGCTTCAAAAATAATGCAGCCAGTATGATGAATTTGGTTGATCCAGCCCAATTCAGTCATGATTTCGGTTGGCAGTTCTAAGTTTTCTTCAGGGTCTTTACCGTCTTCAAAGTAGGAGTGTAACCGTGAGCGACCTTCTGAGGCAGGAACATCTCCCACTTCGAAGCTTAGCTGGGCATCATTCACCATTTGATAGGGTTCTGATGCATGTTGGCGTTCAAGGTGTAAGGTATCCTTTGCGTTAAAAAAGCAGGCTTTAAACACCCCTATTCGTTTAATTCCCCTCGCCAAAGTCACCATATTATTGACTGCTTTAATGAGCACATCTTTGGTTTCAGGATCATAAATCGCAAGGTTTGAATCAATATACACACCACTCTTTCGCCAATGAATAGCCAGCCCGCCAACAATGGGATATTGAGCTAATTTTCCAACGGCAGCGACAAACCCTTTTTCTGTATCGCCCATGCCAGCGAGGAAGTTACGGTAATATTTTTCAAGCTGCACATCGTCCATTTTAGCGATGGGATCTTGAGTGTTATGCTCTTTAAGGAATGACTTCCTTGAGCTGTAACTTACCGTCTCTACTTGTTTTTGTTTAGGTAATACCCACAACGGAATGTCTTCATGTACCGGGTGGGTGGTAATGTTTGGTAGATGCATACGATGGTTATGCCGCATACTTTTTAAAAAGTAGTCGCCCGCAAGGTTGCGTCGCTCAAGATCGTCACTCAACATGCCATCCAAAGTGCGGGCAAGTTCAATGGGTAAACCAAGGCTACTGGCAGGAATCACTTTGCTTCCAAAGCGGCTAATCTGCCCTGATGCCAACGCATAAAGCGTTGCGGCAACACCCTGTTCATCAAAGCGTGGGCTGGAAAGAGCACCATTTAGCTGCTCCTCTCCAATAAAGTACACATCGCCCATTCTGGCGTTCGTGTGCTGTTGGTCGTTGGACATCAAAGACATCACGTTATTTTCAACGGAATTATTGTTCTCATCACGCTGAGCAAAGACAGCAGAGCCCCAATCAATAAGCGATAAATGATCGTTTTTAATGTCATACACTAAATTAGACGGTTTAATGTCGCCGTGAACTAAGCATTTTCCGGTGCGAAGGTAATACAAGAGGTTGGCTAATTGACGGGCGATGCTGACAATCATCGCAACCGGTAACACCCCCATTCGGTGACATATTTTATCTAAATCTTCTCCTTGAGCACGCTCCATGACCATGATGCCTTGCTTACCGACTCGTTCAAACTTTATCGCATTAGGCACATTGGGATGCATGAGTTGACTGAGCATGAAGGCTTCTTCTTCAAGTCTATCCTGCACACTACGCGGAAGGGTAATTCGGGAGAACTTAAATACATGCGATTCACCAATATCGTTTGTACCAGCAAACACAAAACCATAAGCTCCTTTCCCGATAAATTCGATATCAGCATAACCAAGTTTACTTAACTGCTGATTACACAATCTTATCCAAGCACGGTGCTTTCGAGCATCTTCTGCTTTTAATAAATAAACCGATTGTTCTTCATTAATATAAAAGTGCTGTAGCTGAGGTGTTTGCAAACGCTGCTCCTATTATTACACCCATTGTTATTCATCGAGTGCTTGCTACATCAACGCATATTTCGAATTGTCAGGCAAGTCTTGTGCTTGCATTTAAGGTGTTTTTTGCAGAGCAAGTTCAATGCAGAAACCAGTTTGATTTCAAATAAAATGCGGTAAATGACAAGTTGTTCAGCAAAAACGAATGAAACTGCCTAGCTTAAATATTGGGAGTTGTAAACTTTGACGTGAATCAAGTTGTTTTGGGCTATACACAGGTACTATTTAAGTGAATCAACGGATTCGGGTTAATCAAGGAGCGCTTATGCCTAACATTAAAAAAGCTGACTTAATTCCACTGTTTTCTTTTCCACGCCAGCGTATTTTACAGTCAATGGAAGTGACTCACTGTCCTCATGCGGTGTTTTACAATGCCAGCGATGAACAATGTACGACTTGCCATCAAGGAGAAGAGTGCATATGGATGAATCACAATGATGAACTTGTTGCGATTGAAAAAAAATCCGTTGATGAACTGAAACAACAGTTACTGATTGCAGTCGATTTTATTGACTCAAATTTAAGTCCACATCATTTATCACGTCGCAACTGTCAATGTGATAACTGTAAATGGCTTAAAAAGGTGCAACAAGTTCTAGATGGTGAAGGGCAGTAAGCATGCTGTGTTGGCGAGTTGAGTCAATAACATGAGTAAGCGTTTTTACTGATTATCTGTTGTGTCGCTAATCAATTTGCATCCTATGTTCATTGTATTTAGAGTAAAGCTCATTTACATGACATGGACCTTAGATATGGAAGCAAGTTTTTGGCACAGTAAGTGGCAGCAACAGCAAATTGGTTTTCACCAGCCGCAAATAAATGAATTTCTAATTAAATATTGGTCGCAACTGGCTGTACCGTCCGCTGCTGAGGTATTTGTTCCATTGTGTGGCAAGTCGTTAGACATGTGTTACCTCGCAGAGAAAGGCCACAATGTTTTAGGTTGCGAGCTAAATCAAATTGCAGTTGAAGACTTTTTTAAAGAAAATACTTTGCCAGTTACACAACAAGCGCAAGGTGAGCATCAAGAGTACACCACAGATCAAATCACGCTTATACAAGGTGATATCTTTACGCTATCAGCGACGACCACACAAAAAATTGGCGCTTTTTATGATCGTGCAGCATTGATTGCATGGCCAGAGGCAATGCGTCAGCAGTATGCCAAGAAATTAGCTGAGCTGATCCCATCAGGCGTCAAGGGCTTACTCATTACCTTAGATTATGATCAAGACACACTTAATGGCCCCCCATTTGCTGTTAGCCCATCTTGGATAGAGTCATACCTAGCTGAATCTTTTGACGTTGAGTTATTAGAGTGCGCTGATGTGTTGCGTGATAATCCAAGGTTTATTAATAAACAGGTTCCTTGGTTGAATGAAGCTGCATATATCTTAACTAAAAAGTAATGGCTAAATTTAGCAGTAAAAATTGATATAAAAAAAGCGACCATCAGGTCGCTTTTTTATTAACTAAAGACTCTCGAAAGAGGCATTAATTAGAAGTCGTAGCGCATACCAACAGTAAATACGTTGTCATCTTCTAGATCGATGGTTGGACCACCGTCAAGTTGGTAATCACCTTCGTACATAGCGTAGTGGCCATATACTAGAGTCGATTTAGAGATGCGGTAGTCAGCACCTACAGTGATTTGTGTAATGCTAGCATCGGTTACAACACCATCTGCTGCTTTTTGCTTAGTTAGGTAACGACCGAAACCACCTTCATCAACACCGTACTCAGCTTTTAGGTTAACGCCGTTTAGGTTGTAAACCACGTTTAAGAAGTAAGAATCACCTTCTTGATCAGTCGTTTGGCTTTCAGTGCTTTGGTATAAACCACCTACTTTAAAATCACCTAGTTTAACTTGAGCAACGCCACGGTATGCATCGATGCCACCGATTGTGTTGTAAGCAGCTGCTACATAGTAGTTTTGCGCTTTAAGTTTTTTATCACCAATCGTTGCACTTAATGCATATTGATCTTCATAAGACTCGTTGTCATCAGCATCGGTGTAATTATCTTCCATTAAGTAAGTCGCGTTTAACGTGATTAAATCAGCGATTTTTGGAGAGTAGTACCAGATACCGTCAGCAGAACGAGTTTGACCTGCTACTAAACGATCGATATCAGCATTGCTGTTACCGAAAACGTCAACGCCGCCTTCAGATTGCTTGAATACTGTGTCGTTACGGCCCACTAATACAGTACCGAAGTTAGTTTTTAGACCTAGGTAAGTATTACGTGCTTTGAACACATCAGAGCTAGATGAAGTGTTTTCAACTTGGAATTCCATTTGGTAAAGCACTTCAAAAGCATCAGAGATTTTTTCGCTGCCTTTAACACCTAAGTGAGAGAAGTTGTTTTCGAATACAGTGCCTTCTTTGCCTTCTTGGGTAGTCACACCTAGATCTGAGTTAGTTACCGCTAGGTCTAAGCGACCGTAGAAATTTGGACCTTCAGCTGCTGCGCCGAAAGAAGTTAATGCAATCACAGAGGCAACAGATGCTGAAATTAGCGTCTTTTTCATCTTCATACTCCCTTTAGAACCTAAGGTTCTATTCCCATTTTATGGGTTGTTTTAGTGAATTTCAGTCACAGCGGCAATGGGTTTACATAGCACTGTGATATGAACTTGACGGAATTTTTGCAGGTTTGAGCTGCTTAAGTTGTGGGCTATGTCAAACTTTTTGGGATAACGTAATGATTTGATGAAAAAATGTGACAAGTTCGAGACTTTTGGCTATTAGTTAACAGTGATTTAGCAAACTACCCCTTTGTGGAGGTTCACATAATTGGCGATATGGTGTAAGTGCCGCTGTAATAGGGTTTAAGCATAGTTAAGGTGTTGCTTAATTGTTAACTCTTTGGCGATATTTGCATATGCGTTATGCATTTTTGCATAGGAAAAAGTGCGTTTGATATATTGAGCCCAAAAAAAAGCGACCTATTGAGGTCGCTTTAGCATTTGCTTAACAATTCGCTGTTAATTAATTCAACAGCTTATCAGTGTATTTAGAAATCTAAACGGACACCAACAGTGAAGATATCATCACTTAAATCTTCAACAACACCATTTAGCTTCATGTCGCCGTCGTATTTCGTGTAGTGACCGTATACCAAAGTGTTGTTGCTTAAACGGTAATCAGCACCGATGCTGAATTGTTGAATTTCAACGTCAGATACATCTTTACGTGCGTCTAATACGTTTGCACCTTCGTCATTTTCAAGCTGACCAGTACGACGGTCTACAATTTTACCTAGACCTGAATCATCGTAACCGTACATTGCTTTAATTTTAAGGTTACCCATCACGTATGCAGCGTTGATGAAGTAACTGTCACCTTCAAGGTGTGCTAATTCGCTTTTTAGGCTTTCAGTGTTTTGGTATAAACCGCCAACAATGAAGTTGCCAAATTTAGCTTGAACCACACCACGGTATGCTTCGATGTCTGTAATACCGTCTTGGTAAGCGGCAGCTGCATAGAAGTTGTGAGATTTAAGTGCTCTATCACCAATCGTTGCACTTAATGCGTACATAGAGTCACTTTGTGATTCGTAGTTATCATCCATTAAGTAAGTCGCGTTAAGTGTTAGCATGTCAGCTAACTTTGGTGAGTAATAGCTAATGCCGTCACCAGAACGAGTTTGACCAGCTGCTAATAAGTCGATGTCTGAGTTGCTGTTACCGAATAAGTCAAAGCCGCCTTCAGATTGCTTAAATACAGTGTCATTACGACCAACTAATGCAGTACCAGCGTTGGTTTTAAGACCGATGAAGGTGTTACGAGCAGCGAATGTGTTACCTGAATTATCAAAGTTGCTTACGCCGAATTCCATTTGGTAAAGAATTTCGAAGTCATCGTTGATTTTCTCTGTGCCTTTCACACCTAACCAAGAGAAATTGTTTTCAATGACTGTACCGTCTTTTTGGTTTTGAGTTGCGACACCCAAGTCAGAGTTCGTAAGTGCAAGATCAGCACGACCGTAGAAATTTGGACCATCAGCTAAAGCAGTAAATGAAGTCATAGCAGTACAAGATAAAATAGCTGCAGTGATCAGGTTTTTTTTCATCATCTTAATCTTCCTTTGGTAAGGGCTTGATTTTGTTGGGCACTCATCAGGTGTGCTCAACATTGATAGAAATAGTGACTCATAACGGATACGTTAAAGACACTATTATTCTGGATCCTTTATTTGCGCCCGATATTGACATAAAAGCTTCACTGAAAAGTGTGACAGTTATCACTAATGATGTTTTTTATTTGATTTGTATCATATTGGTTTACAAGGCTTATATTGCTTTTTAACAAGCAGGCTGCAACCGTTAACTGCACTTATCACAAAATGATGTGGTTAGTTAATATTTGCAACAGGTGTGTCGAGAAATGTGTCTATCTCAATCTGCTGTATTTATTGCAATGGCAGAGTTTTATTTCGCTCCTCAGCGAATTCGTATAAAATACCGCCCCCGAATAAGTCAGTAGCAAGAGCATCACATGTTGTCAGAATCATATTTAAATCGTTTTGGTGGAATTGGCCGTTTATATGGTCAACATGCACTTGAAAACTTTGCCAAGGCACATGTGGTCATTATTGGGATTGGCGGTGTAGGCACTTGGGTTGCTGAATCGTTAGCTCGTAGTGGGATCGGGCAAATCACATTAGTTGATTTAGATGACATTTGCGTGACTAATACTAATCGTCAATCTCATGCATTAGCGTCAACCATTGGCGAGTCAAAGGTTGAGGTGATGGCAAAGCGTTTACGTGAAATTAATCCAGAATGCGTTGTTAATGAAGTCGAAGATTTTATAACAACAGATAACTTGGCTGAATACTTGGGCACTAAGCAAGAGCCTCTTGCCATTGATTATGTGGTTGATTGTATTGACGCAGTAAAGCAGAAAGCGGCTTTAATTGCCTGGTGTAAGCGTAATAAACTGAAAATAGTGACCGTGGGTGGAGCGGGTGGTCAAACTGATCCAACCCAAATTCAGTTAACTGACTTAGCTAAAACCATTCAAGATCCTTTACTCGCAAAAGTGAGGGGGATTTTAAGACGTGAATATAATTTCACTAACAATACGCAAAGACGGTTTGCTGTTGACGCGGTATTTTCAACTCAACATCTAGTTTATCCGCAAAATGATGGCAGTGTATGTAGTACCAAGGCTGCATCTGACGGTAGCATGAGAATGGATTGTGCTTCAGGCTTTGGCGCGGTCACTATGGTCACAGGTACATTTGGTTTTATTGCCGCGAGCAGAGTGTTAGCAAGACTTGCAGAAAAGTAACTAAAGTTATCACCCCCCATTTCAGTGTCGCAACATTTTTTGGCGTAATCCAATAAGGTTACGCCATCTATATTAAGACTTTTCTGTATAACAATAAACGATTTGCCATCTTCACATAGCGTAAGAGAAGCGTAATTATTAGCGGGAGAAATAGTTCTATTTCACATGCCCACATCATCAACCACGCCCCTGTGCATCTTAAGTCCTATTAAACATTTATTTTTTGCTTACGGATAATCTCTTGGCACCAAAATTGCTTTTGAAGTGATAGATTCAAAAATCTGACACTTTGGACGTAACATGATGAAATTTAAATTAGATACCTTAAAGTTAGCCAATATTAAGCGTGTATTGGTAAGCGTGATGCTTTGGTGGGTGGTAGCGTGTGCAGTATTATTATTTGCACCGAACCATGTGTTACAAACTTTGTCCCTTGACGGTTTTGTGTCTAACTATGGGCACTTTATTGGTTTAGGTTTAATTGTTGGTGCCGCTTTCTTTTTGAGTCAGTTATTCACATTTGTTGTTGATGAGTCGATTAGTTACTTACGTGAAAAACGTGCCATAGAAACCATTGAAGCGAAAGTGAAGCTATTGGATCCGGCTGAACGTGCCTTATTACGAGAGTTCTTTCTTCAAGGAGCCACTATTTTGGCACTACCGCAAAACGAGTTAGCCGTTAAAGGACTCGTTGCAACAAGTATTCTTGAGCTTGTCGGTAATGAAAGACATTACGCTATTCAAGGGCCTACAGCTGAATATAAGATTTCAATGAAGGCGCGCGTATACCTCAATCGGGAAGTGCTGCGTTTACCCGCCGGCGAACCAAGTAAAGAAGAGTTAACTCATCTAATCAAAGCAAGGCCGCAGTTTATTAATGGATTAGTGCAGCCAAGAAAACATGCCGCTTAATTGACTATGTCGACTTAAGTCACTGCTGTATTTTTCAATATGAATTTTTGACACAAAAATGGGGGCTAAACGCCCCCTAATAATTTGCTAAGAAACACAAAAACTGACTTAAATCTAAATAAGTATTACCTATTTTTTTGGAGCCGACTTCACAATAAACATCCACATCATGTACGACATAATTCCCATGGTGCAGAAGATAACAATCATAGATAGCAAACCTATTGCATTACCAAACATCAAATCTAACCAGAATGCCATTTCATAATCCTCTTTATCGTGAAGTCATAAGTAACATATCGCATACATCTGTTAACAATTATGATCTCGATCAATTAACCTTTCGGTTGTTGCTTAATCGCTAATGTAATGTATTAGAAAGGAGTCAATTATATGCTTCATCACACAAATGCTGGCTAATCCAAGCAAGCTGAGACGTTTAAAGCAGTGTTTAACGTAACTGAATACTTGCTTTGAATGAGATTTGAGCTATTGAAATGAAAACTTCGATTAAGGTGCTGAAAGGGCTTGCCATTGCCATTGGCCTAGGTATAATTCTGATTCTCGATTGAGCCTAGCTCTTTTGAAACATCAATATGATGCCGGTGTGGTGAAATTGGTATACACGACGGATTCAAAATCCGTTGCTTTCGAGCGTGGCGGTTCAAGTCCGCCCACCGGTACCATCTCCTCTTTGAGGAATAAACCGACTTAATGTCGGTTTTTTTGTGCCTGCTTTTTGTTGAAATATGCCAATCTAACGCTTTAAGTTCTAATAACACCTATCGAAAATATTGCTTAACTAGTTGCTTTTATACGTATTATTTCTTATTTGACGTTTTTCGAATCCAGCGACAATACCGAGTTCATAAAAGGGTATTTGACGTGTTAACGAATCTTGCAGTAGCGCGTAGCCGCCGTCATCGATAGAGAGTTCATCAGCAAGACTTTCGCCTTTAATCCAGCCTAGTCCATACAACAGAACAGCGGTCATGCAGGTGTATTGAATTATGCTTGAAAAATAATGCTTCATAAAAATCTCATATTTATCATGGTCTAAGTAAGAGTTGACCTGTTTTTTAACGACTCTATAGTATTACTTTTTTATTAAGCTATTGAATATGCTCAAAGTTAATAATGAGCGAATAGTAAAGGTAAGGGATGACATTTTTATGAAAGCTTAGCAAGGTTTATCAATAAGCAATCGTACCAATGAAACTGTTTAAGTAGAGGATTTGGCTAGTGCATTAAGTGCTAGAGGCTTAAATACTTTTGCTGGCCACATAAAAATAGTTTGTTAATTGAATTGTTATTAACCAAGTAACGGTTATTAACTGCTGAATAAAGCACCATTATTGATTATTACTGTAGAGACTAAAGCTATTGTGAATAATTAAAGTACTTTTATGTCTGGCTAGATATAATTTTCTGATGAATATCATTTTAGGTATTGATGGTTTTATATGTTAATTGGTTAACTAATTGAGTCTTATGCAAATAATAAAGGACACATTAAGTGTCCTTTATTATTAGTATGTTAGTTATTTAACTAGAACTTATAATCAATAGCTAAATAGACCTGCTGGGTATCATTTAATGAGAAGGTACCAGTATTCGCACCATTACCCACATCTTTTTCATAATCTTGCTTTAGGTATTGATAACCAATTTCTGTAGACCAGTTGTCATTGATATTGTACATAAAGCCAGTTTGACCACCCCAAACGAAGTTATTGCCAGAGCTTAAATCAGCATCTTTAATACTCGTGTGTGTCATACCAGCAGTGGCGCCAACAAACCAATTCATTTTATTACTAGCACCGAGTGGAACAAGGTAATCGTAAGACAGTAAGAAGTTTTGCTGCTTGCCTATATCTTCAGAGTTGTAGCCATAAGTACCATATACACGGCTGTTGTCATTGATATAGGTACCAACACGAAGTTGATAAGCCATATCTTTTTCTTTTTCTTTAGTTCCATCTACTGAAGAATCTAATTTATAGGTATTTTTTTGGTAGCCAGCTGCGCCACCAATAAACCAATCAGATGCCATTGCTGGTACAGACATCATTGAGGTGATCACACCTGCTAAAATAAGTTGCTTTGTTTTCATAATCCACTCCAAGTAAAAAATGTAAGTCAGTTCGTTTTGATGGATTCACTATAATCTCGAGATGCTGAATAAAAACTGAATGAAAACATTAAGGTTTATTTTCGGCTAATTATTATTTGTATAAGAATTAAACTTGGCTTGGTTTTCAATATTTATAATTAGTTATTTTTAATATGGCTAATTTGATGTTATTTCGACGAAATTAATTGGTTCATCTTATTGTTGGCGAATGCCTTTTTTGTATATTCGAGTTGATTAAAGATTAGATGATCACAGTTTTACAATTAACTTTGTTTTTTACATGAGCAAGGTCACTGTATCGTTTTTAACTGATATTGAGTGCTGGATTATTGATGTATAAACAAGGTGTAAGGCTGTCAAAAAACATAACCAGTCTATAGCCTTAAAAACGATTTTAGCATCATGGATACAGCGAGCTCCCTACATTAACTCTGCTGTTGACTCTGAAATCAATCTGTTATGACGCAGGAAGTCATACATAAATTAATGTTTGCTAAGGAGATTTAGCTAATGTTCTATATTCATATGCTGTTGCTGCTAGCGGTGATATTCGTTGGTATCCGTCACGGTGGTGTTGCGTTTGGTTTGCTTGGCGGTTTAGGTGTTTCGGTTTTGGCATTTGTGTTCGGTATTGCCCCAGGATCGCCGCCGGTCAGTGTTATGCTGATTATTCTCGCTGTAGTGGCTGCTTCAGCTACCCTTGAGGCTACGGGTGGCCTTAAGTTATTAGTTAAATATGCTGAAAAATTACTTAGAAAACATCCTAGCCAAATTACTTTTTTAGGCCCGTTATGTACTTATTCGTTAACTGTTTTAGTGGGAACCGGTCATTCAGTTTACCCACTATTGCCAGTTATTTATGATGTTGCTTATAAAAAAGGTATTCGTCCTGAGCGTCCATTAGCTATGGCAACAGTGGCATCTCAAATGGGGATTACTGCAAGCCCTATTGCTGCTGCGGCGGCAGTGGTCATGGCCACTGCGATGGATAACAATCTTGATATCAGTTTAATTAATGTGTTGTCGGTAACGATTCCGGCTACGTTAGTTGGTGTGCTTGCAGGTTGCGCTTGGAGTTTACATCGCGGGAAAGATTTAGATAAAGATGAGGCATTTCAAGAACGCCTTAAAGATGACGAGTTTCGTCAGAATCTGATTGATCCTGAGGTTGAAACTGACGATCAGGCACATACCGATAGCATTGCCAAAAGAGGTTTAGCATTATTTTTGGCCGGGATTTTATCTGTTATTGTGTTAGCTATGTTCAGTAAAGAATTGCTACCAGAAGGCGTAAAAATGTCTGTAGCGATACAGTTCATGATGTTGTCTGTTGGTGCGGTTATATTACTGGCAACAAAGGTTTCGCCACAAAAGATTGTTAATAGTAATGTCTTTACTGCCGGTATGACGGCTGTGGTGATTATTTTTGGTATTGCATGGTTGAGTGACACTATTATTGGACATCATAAAAGCTACTTAGTGAGTTCATTAAGTGACTTAGTGAGCGCCTACCCTTGGTCATTTGCGATAGCCATGTTTATGGCATCTATTTTTCTTAAAAGCCAAGCGGCAGTATTAACGATTATGTTCCCGTTGGGATTTGCATTAGGTATACCCGCACCTGTGTTAATTGGTGTTATACCTGCTTGTTATGCTTACTTCTTTTTTCCATTCTACCCAAGTGATTTAGCGGCAATTAGCTTTGACCGCTCAGGTACGACAAATATTGGTAAGTATGTGTTAAATCATAGCTTTTTAGTGCCAGGATTTATCGGTGTCACCACAGCAACCGTATTGGGCTACTTTATCTCGACATTGGTTATTAATCATTAACTGATAAGTCAATCGACATAAAAAAGCCCAGCATATGCTGGGCTTTTTACGTTAAGTGTTTGTCCCGTCCTGAGATA
>NZ_JBFRJQ010000025.1:0-97237 GCF_041468985.1 Shewanella sp. 10N.286.52.A9
CCTATTTTAGGACTAGACAAATTTGAATCTACGTCTAGGGCAAAAGATAAATCCCTCGTCGCTTTAAGATAGGACTAGCTGGGCCAGTCTTTAATGTGCCGCTATGGATAAAATATCAAAAGTTCTGTAAGACGCATTTGAGCGCGCGTTTGCAAGATTTGAAAATGACGTGAGACAGGATGTGAAAGCCTCCTATCATCCCAAATAGGAGGCTTTAATTTGTCGTTTGACGCTACTTTTTTATGGATTAATGTATTTTTTAAAGGCTGGAGCTGGTTTAAAGCTAGGTTGATTAAAACCTGGGATTTCGATGCTTTCACCCGTTTGCGGGTTCCGTCCATTCTTAGCCAAATGATACCTTAATTCAAAGGTGCCAAATTGCGGTAAATACACTTTTTCGCCTTCTGCTAACGCTTTATGAAGTTGGATAAGAATTTGCTCTAACTGTGGCTTTAATTGAGATTGAGAAACGCCGATATCAGACGCCATGACTTGTAATAATTGCTTCTTGTTCATAAATGCTGCAGTGAATAAATATTGAAAAAATTTTTGCGGGGCATGTTTATAACAGTTCTTATAATCCTTTCCTAGTTTCTTTAGTTCAATTAGCTGCTTAGTAGTCAGCGGTTAAGTTTTTTGTTCTATTTTTATCCTTCTTTCGTAGTAACTTGTAACTGAACGTCACAGTCTGTAACACAAGGTTGATATTTTTTTGCCATACTTAATTGTCTATGGCGTTAAGACGGGAGAGAAATGAATGAGAATTTTGTATTATCTACGTGTCTCTTTCACTTTTATTAGTTTGTTATCAATTGCTTTTGCAGGCCAAACTCATGCAGTGCAGTCTCAAAGGCTGTCACAAGATCAAATTCAGCCAGCAACATACAAAACACTTGCTCAGCATGTGACTTTACTTTCATTAGTGGAATCTTCCGTTATTTGGCAAGATTACTTAACTATCTTGCAAAAGGGCAGTGAGGCGGAAAAACTCGAGTACATAGACAAAATTCAACAAGAGATCGCTCGCTTCTGGCATGATCGAAATGTACGCTTGCCTTATGATTCGCTGACTTCTTCTATGTCCGAAAAACGACAGGTTTATGCCTTAGAGCCTGCGGTTGAAGACTATCTTAGTGTTCAAAATCACATTAGGCGCTTATTGTGGCTGAATCAACGCCATGAATGGCCTCAAATACAACCTGGTGGCTTATTAAGGCCAGGTGACAGCCATAAGACCATCAGTTTGATTTCTCAAAGACTCTGGTTATTGGGAGATTTATCTTCTCGATCTGAAACCCAATACACTTATGACAATACAATTGCGATGGCGGTGGCGAGATTTCAGCAGCGTCATGGTTTGAAAGCTGATTCTGTTATTGGCCCCAAAACGTTACATTGGATTAATCAAACGCCACTGCAACGCGCTGAATTATTAGCCAGCAATTTTGTTGAAAAAACCAGTTATTTGTCTGACTTAGGTGAGCGCTACTTGTTAGTGAATATACCTGCATTTGAAATGGTATTAGTTAATGAAAGCCAAATCGCATTGAGCTCTAGAGTGATCGTAGGCAAAGCCTACAGACGAACACCTGTGATGCAGGGGCAAATCTCTAACATCGTCATCAACCCTACTTGGACCGTTCCTAAAAAACTAATGCGACGAGATATTCTGCCAAAGGTTGCCCAAGATGGACATTACATTACTGACAGACAGTTTGATGTGTTTGATATCACTGGCACTAAAGTGAATAAAACAGCTTCAGAGTGGCAAGATATTGTTTCAACAGGCCCGTTTCCTTATCGGTTAGTGCAGAGGCCTGGTAAGATAAATGCGCTTGGACGCTACAAATTTCACTTTAAAAATGATCTCAATATCTATTTACATGACACGCCAGATAAAGCCTTGTTTGATGAAGATGACCGAGCATTATCATCTGGCTGCATTCGAATCGAAAAAGTACAAGAACTAGCGGAGTGGTTTGCCGAAAATGTGGTGATTGATAAACGCACTTGGCATCGAATGCAGGAGCAAGGCGAGCAAACGCAATGGTTTTCACTTTCTCAAACAGTGCCAGTCCACCTGGTTTACTGGAATGCGTGGGTTGATGAAACTAACCTCGCTCAGTTTCGTAATGACATTTATCATTTAAATAACATTAAACAAACCGAAGTGGCCAATAATGCAGCAACTTCGTTACAAGTGTCTTCTCGTTAAGTTATTGACCAGATTAACACTTGCCGTTTTGTTCATAATTTAAGCTGATTTTATCGGCTTGAATGCTTGCTATTGTCTCACTTTCCGTTTAACTTCGCTTTCAATTGTGCAAAAAATGCACATGTTTTTGATTATTTGAAAGTGGTGAGTGAATGTCTTTAGTGTGTCCTGCCCGTCGGCAATTAGTGTTAGGTTTAAGTGGTGTTGCTGTCGCTTCAATGTTTTCCAATCCAGTTCAAGCAAGCCGTTCTACTCAAGGTGTTAGAGAACTCAGTTTTTACAATCGTCATACCGGAGAGCGTCAAAAAGGCCAGTTTTGGGCTGAAGGTGAGTATGATCAAGATACTTTGTCATTATTTAGCGAAGTACTACGTGATCATCGTCAGAACCAATCAGCGCCTATGGATAAGCGTTTATACGAATTTGTTTATCAGCTACAACAGGCTTTAGGTAATACTGATGAAGTTCATGTCATTTCCGGTTACCGCTCACCAAAAACTAACAATATGTTAGCTGCTAAGAGTAATGGAGTCGCAAAGAAAAGCTACCACATGAAAGGAATGGCGATGGATCTTGCAATCCCTGGCGTTGAGCTTAAAAGCCTTCGTGATGCTGCAAAGTCATTAAAATTGGGTGGCGTAGGTTATTATCCACGTTCGGGTTTTATTCATGTGGATTGTGGCCCTGTAAGAAGTTGGTAGTGTTTTCATATTGACACTATTAATGATGTGACTGCTTGATACTATCTTGAGAAGCATGAGTGAATGGTATGATTTTTACTTAATAACTTGTTGAGTCAAGGTGGCTATGATAGAATCCGCGCGCTTTGTTAAAGAACAAGCACGAGTTGTTATTGGTCGAAAATAACAACATCAATTTATTTTTTATAAGTGAGAAACACATGTCTTACACTATTCAAGCTGAAATCCGTACTGAAATCGGGAAAGGTTCGAGCCGCCGCCTACGTCATGCGAATTTAGTTCCTGCTGTTATCTACGGTCCAGGTAAAGAGCCAATGTCAATCAAAATGGCTCAAAAAGATATCGTAAACATTCAATTGAATGATGACTTCTACAACACTGACTTAACACTAGTTATCGACGGTAAAGAAGTTAAAGTACGTGTACAAGCAATGCAACGTCACGCGTACAAAACGCTAATTGAACACATTGATTTCAAATTTGCTTAATTGCTAGTTTGAGTGAAAAAAGCGCCTTAATGGCGCTTTTTTTGTGTCTGTAAATTGGCGGTATTGAAGTAACGGTAGTTCACTGTGAAATGACAAGCTGTATTAGGTTTATAGCAATAGCGGTTGCTATCGTTTTAGCGGATTAATCGACGTTAAAACTATAGTAAATATCAAGAGACTGATTGATCGTCCCTGAGACGGTTTCTAAATATAACTGTGACAAAATATAGTATCGAACTGTCATCTCATATCCTGGGTTAAATACACCAATACCGTATTTCACCATTAAGTCTTCGCCAATGTAGCCACTAATGGCAAATCGTCCTTCATCGTTCGCATCAAGCTGGACGTTAGAAAAACCAAATTTTTCAATCAATCCTGTGGCTGTTGAGCCAATATTATTGATTGCTCCACCACCTAATTGCGAGCCTAAGCTTAATGCGGCTCCCATCATTAAGGCATTATTTTGCTCGTTGCTGGAGTTACTAAATCCTGCGCCAGTAATAATATAAGAGAGAATTTCTGCTTGCTCTTTTGCTGGACTTGAAAACAAGGTGACCTCAGGTTGCATTGCTGTACCTGTCACTCGTACGCCTGCAGTTAAGTCTTCATCTTTAATTTCTCTGACTGCTTCAATATTTAGATTAGGGACTTCGGTAGGGCCGGAGAATTGTACTTCGCCCGTACTAATCGTCAGTGTTTGTCCCATGAATTTATAAGAGCCATTAGTGACCTTAATATCACCAAATAGTAGCGGAGGCTTGAATGCTTGTTGTTGCAGCAAAAGGGTGCCACGTAATTTTCCACTAAGGCCCATACCGTCAATCAGTAACTCATTACCAACTTTAATATTTAAATCCGAGACCACGGCGTAAGGGCTTGTTTGTTGTTCTTTTTCAGAAATAGAATCGTTAAATACGACATCTGAGGAAACGGCAACGCCGCCTTCTGCAAGCTGAACAACTGTAATTTCACCCGTTGGAATGTCGACATTGCCTTTTATCGCCAGTTGCGTTGTGTCGAAAGTAATATTGATGTCGGGAGAGATATCTAATATCGCAATTGGAGGTTGAATAAATGCGAGCTTGTCGCCCAGAATATCAATATCACCGCTAAATCGACCATCAGGCCAAGCCAACGTACCCGCAACACTAGCTTTACCATCTCCCATTGCTAACGTGCCATCAACTTTTGCCTGTTGACCTTTTAACTGCATTGCTAGAGTAATATCGTCAATTAACGTTGGGTTGTTCGTTGTGGCTAAAGCCCCGTTTTCTAGGCTTAAGCTTCCTTGCACCTCAGGCTGAGTTAGGTTACCTAATATACTCAGGTCCGCTGCGAACAAGCCTTCTAATGTTGCGAGTTTAGGGAAAAAGCCCCTTAGAGGCCCTATATTAATCGTATCGGCTTTGATAAAGCCTGTTAATGCGCGTTCTTCATCATTACTAATACTGATTTGACTGTTAATTTCTGCAATATTCTCAGCGCTAACAATAAGGCTGCTTTTGAGCTGTGTTTCATCAATCACAGCATCCAGCTTGATGGTATCGTAGTGTAGGTTGATTCGATCGTTTTCAGTGCGGCGTAATGCTATATCCCCACCATTAAGCAATAGTGCAATGTTGGCTTTAAGTTTGTCAGTTTCTGACCACTGAGCTGTTGCTTCTAAGTCGGACTCACCAGTCCAGTTTAGACGAGGAGGTAGCAGCGGCTGTAACAAGTTACCTGGTTGGCCATTGATACTTAGCGAAAGATCGCCTTGAGTACCAAATCGACCTTGCTGGTTTAAGCACAGACTACTATGGGTTTGAATTAAGCAAAAAGGCGTAATCTGTCCATCTTGATTGAGCTGATCCCATTGGATATTAACAGGGTTATTTATTTGCCAAGCACCTAATAAATTTGAAATAACAAGTGAGTTAATGTCGGTATTAAAGGTTTGCTTTTGTTCATTAAACTGATTATTGATTTGAGTGTTTAATGCGATGTCACCTTGCGTATTGAGTTTAATTTTTTGTTCAGCAAGGGTTCCTTCGGCGCTAAGCGTTAATTCTGTTAAATCAATCTGTTGCCATGAAAGCTGGTTATTATTGATGTTAAGCGTAAATTGATGTTCATTTAACGGTAGGTAATGGCCTTTAAGAGTTAACTGTTCAATATCAATATCAGCAAATTTAACATTACTCACTCGGCCACTTACGTCAACTATTGGTTGCGTATCATCCCCTGTCACATCAATTTTTGCATAAATCTCGCCTTTAGCATTAGGTAACCACTGGCTAACATCAGGTACGGAGAGCTCAGCATCGACATCCCAAAAACGGCTAGCTTGACCATTAATTAATAGTTCTGCTCCTAAAGCACTTGCCTGTAAATTGTCGGCATTGATGGCGAACTTATCATTGAAATCGATATTCCCTTTCACCGTTAACGGAAAATCATTTAATGTGCCACTGAGATCGGCATCTTCTACGGTTATTTGCCATTGTTCATCATCAATAACGCCAGCGGATAGCAGTGAACCATCAATATTGCTTGCAAGTTCCGTTAATTCATAAAGATAGGGGATTTTGTCTAGTTGAAGCGAAGATGTCGCTAATTGTGCTGACCAACTGACCTTATCATCAAAGTTGAGGTTGCCGTCTGCTACTAGGTTTCCAGCTTCTGACTCGACATCAAGATGCGAGATAATGAGCTCATTTTGACTAAGCTCAATATTGGCATCAAGCACTAAAAGAGGGTGATACGGGCTTAAAAACTCACCACTAAAAATGGCAGACTGTTGATGTATGTTTCCTTTACTGGTGAGCTTACTTAATCTCGCGGTGTAATCGGGCTTATCAAGTGGCCAGTTAATATTTGCTTGAGCAATTTCAATTTGATAATCCATTTCTGGCTTACTTAACTCAATAATTGCTTCAAAGTCGATGTCTACATCGCCAGTTGCAGACACTAATAACGATAAATTGTCGAAACCATTTTCGGCCTCAATCGCTATTTTTTGTTGAGTTAACTCAGGTACTTCAGTCACCTTACTAAGGTTAAACTTGGCATCAATATTCATTGGATAGTCATGATTAAGACTAATATCACCAACGAGAGAAGCCTCGCCATAATCATGAGAGACCGATAATGCTTGCACATCAATTAAGTATTCAACATAGCTACCAGTTAGTGAAATATGAGAAAAATTATCAGTTCTATTTCCTAATGTCATTACGCTGTCATGGGTAATGAGCTCATCAACATAAATAGGAAAAGTCATGTAAACGGCAGGCAAGTTGGCCATGGCCCAGGTTTCTAATTCTGATGATGAAACGTTTTTATCTTGATTATCTGGGCTTGAGGTTGCTTGCGCATCGGCTGTATCTTGTTGGGAAGATTCACCTAATGGTATATCGACTAATAAGCCTTCACTATGTAAGTAATTTACTCTGAGTCCACTCTTATTCCATAACGCTTTACCTTGCAGGCGACCTGCGTTGTAACGCATGTCATTCACTGTGACTTTTACGCCGTTCAGATCTAATTGATTGAGTCCAATAGTGACGGGTAAAATCAACGGTGAAGGGGATTGCTGCTCAGCGGCATCCTCATTATTGGTGTCTTTAGCGTTGTCATTTTCTGATGGCTTAGAAGGTTCATCATCTGCAAACTGATCGGTTTGTACTATGACAGTAACATCATCAGCAAATAAGTTATCAACACAAATCTGTTTGTTAAAAAGACAAGTTGGAACCCATGATAGGCTTAGGCCTTCAACCTCTACAGCGACGCCGTCCATTGACCAACGAGCGGTAGTAAATTCAAGTTGATTGTTTATAGTGCCTGATTTTAAGTTTAACGCTAAGTTAGGAACAAATTGGTTGGCTAGCATCACACTGATTTGGGCACCAATCGGAGTGCCAATCAGTATTGCTATCAGCATCAATAACAGTAAAGGGATATAAATAGCAGTACGAGTACAGAGTTTAAACGCTTGCCAACAACGACCTAAAAATGATTTTGGTGGTTTTGATGCAGGTATATGCGCTAACGATGAACTGTCGTGTTGATTGCTATCTTCTGTTTTAGGGGGCATAGAATCAGTCATTATAAGTCTGTCCCCATGGTTAAATGAATTCGCCAAGAACGGTCAATGGTTTCAGTTTCTTTTAGGCCTACACCTAAGTCAAACTTAATAGGACCAATAGGTGAAATCCAATGAATACCGCCGCCAACAGAGACTACAGGCTCAAATTGTTCAGTATCAAAAGCATTACCAGCATCGACAAAAGTGGCGACTCGCCAAGTGTCAGTGAGATAATATTGATACTCTAAACTACCAACGACTAAATAGCGTCCACCGACAACCTGCCTCGATAAGCCGCCTTCAGAGTTAACATACTCGATATAAGGGCCTAACTCTTGAAAGCCGTAACCACGAATCGATTGATCGCCACCGGCAAAATAACGAAGTGAAGGCGAGATTTGATCAATTTGATCACTATCGGCAATATTTGCGCCTAAATCCAGACGTGATACAAAACGATGACGTTCAAAAAAAGTATCAATCCATTTTAATTTTGCTTCGATTTTCGTTAAGCGAATTTCAGAGCCTAAATTAGGATCGCCATACTCGAGACTGTAAGTTTGTCTAAAGCCTGACTTAGGGTCTAAGGTGTTGTCTCCACGCGTTGTTTTACTTAATCCAAAACCAGCCAATACAAATTGCGGGTCATAGTCAGTATCAGATTGATTATAAAACTCATGGTTATATTCTAAGGAGTAGCCAAATAACCAACCGCTGTCTAATCGTTGTTGCCTGATTATCCCAATCAAGCGTTTTTCAGATTCCAGTTGCCCCGTATAATCGTAGTTTCTGTCATCTTCATTGTAATCTTGCGTCACCCCGTATTTATCACGTAATAAACCAACCCTAAATTTAAGCTGATCATCAAGAGGATGAGTTAACGGAATGGTATAAGTGGTTAAAAACTTCGGTCTGTCAGGCGACCATTCCATTGTGGTTTCTTGGGTATGACCATAACTGTTAATTTCTGGCATACGCCAAGTAAGCCGAACTCTTGGCTCAACGGTTTTTTCTGCATTGGTTCCAATATCGGCGCCCAAACCCACTTCAAAAGAGTGAGTGGGTCTTGGGGCTAAATCAACTTTAATCGGTACTTTAGTCTCAGACATGTTATCAATTTGAGGTAACACTTTAATATTACTGAAATAACCGGTATCAATTAAATTCCGATTAAGCCGATTTAGCCGTTGGGTTGAGTAATTCGCATTTGGGTCAAATGGAATGAGTTTTTCAAGCAAATCATCATTTATGGTCTGGCCTGAAAACGTGACATCACCCATTTTGTATCGTCTTCCAGATTCAAAATAGAGGTGGATTTTAGCGGTATTTAAATCACGATTTATTTCAATTTCAGAGCGAGTAAAAGCCCCATCAAAATAGCCTCTGGCCAGTGCTAGTGTTACTAGATTTGATTTTAATTCTGAATAAACACCATGGTTAAGGGTATCACCTGGTTTAATTGTTAACTGATCCATCCAGCGATTAAAACTATTATCATCGAGCATTTCATCACTGAATTTGATGTCAATCCATTGAATGATAGTCGGTTCGCCTTCATCAATATTAATAGTGAGTTTCCAAGGGGAGTTTTTGGACTCGGTAACATTAATATCCACTTTTGCGTGATATCGGCCCATTGATTCAAGTGCAGCAGTAACATTATCTTCTACGGTAAACAAAAATGCGCGGCGCTGAACTTGAGAAGTGGGTGATTCACCTAAGTGAGCACGTACGTTTTTGGCCAAACTGCCAGAAACACCCTGCAGTTCAATCGTTAGCCATTCATCTTTTTTAGCCCAAGCAAAATTTGATGCCAATGAAACAAGGGCAACGCAAATGACTAGGCAATATTGTAAAGACTTGGATAACAATGACTGAATGCTTATCAACAAATAAAGATGGTTTACCTATTGTCGCCAGATTACCGCAATCAGGCAAGGTTATGATTGAAATTACCGCCTGAAATGGTTACAAAGATACAAACTGATCAAGGACTTGCTTAAAATGAAAACAATAACACTAGCACTGATAGCATCAATGGCTTTATTTTCTGGTTTAGCGAACGCAAAAACTAAACCTTTTGCGATAGCCATTCATGGTGGAGCAGGGACCATTCAGCAAAGTAGCTTTACCCCTGAGCAAGAAAAAGCCTATCGAGCGAAGCTAAAAGAAGCGGTAGATGCAGGCTATGCTGTTTTAGATAAAGGCGGCTCTAGTTTAAGTGCCGTAACCACTGCAATTAATGTATTAGAAAACTCACCGTATTTTAATGCAGGTAAAGGTGCGGTATACACTCATAATGAACAGCATGAAATGGATGCATCTATTATGGATGGCAATACCATGAACGCAGGTGCGGTTGCTGGCGTTAAACACATTAAAAATCCGATTGATTTAGCGCGCTTGGTAATGGATGAGTCTGTCCATGTCATGCTTTATGGAGAAGGGGCTGAAGAGTTTGCTTTAACTCAGGGGATCCAATTGGTGGCTAACGAAACCTTTAATACCCAAAAACGTTATCAAGGTTTACAGCGTGCAAAAGCAAAAATGGCTGAAGCGAAAACCAGTGCAGATTACCAAGCTGCGCACCAACAGTTAGACACAGAATATAAAGTTGGTACCGTTGGCGCTGTTGCATTAGATAAACAAGGTAATATTAGTGCAGGTACCTCAACCGGCGGAATGACGAATAAACGCTATGGTCGTATTGGCGATGCGCCCGTTATTGGTGCTGGAACTTATGCTGAGAATGGAGTGTGCGCAGTGTCAGCGACTGGACATGGTGAATATTTTATTCGCTACCAAGTCGCAGGTGATATTTGCGCAAAGGTGAAATACCAAAGTAAATCTATCATCCAGGCTGCGGATGAGGTGATTAATCAAAGATTGATTACCGCTGGTGGTACAGGTGGCGTGATAGCAATTGATCATCGCGGCAATATTGCGACCCCATTTAATACAGAAGGGATGTACCGCGCAACCCGTAAGAGTGGGGAAGAAGCACAAGTGATGATTTGGCGTGATAAGTAAGCCTTAACTTTCCTTGTTATTGTTATCAATCACGATTGAGATTTAAAAAAGCATCAAGTATTCGCTTGGTGCTTTTTTAGTTCAGCCTATGTTGAGTTTGAGGTTGTAGCTTATTTGTGTTCCAAACCTTGTTTACTATTTTGAAAACTCTACGTCTTGGTACTTAGTTAATATCAGTTATAGACATATGGATTTCGCACTGGATTTCCAAACCCCGTTTGGATTAACGTCGTGGCGCTTCATCCACATCAGAGTAAGAAGGGTGAAACTGCTCACCCCTCTTGATTCTTTATAAACCATAGTCCCAGCAGCTCCGGCGAAATTTAAACAGCAAAATTTCCAACGGAGAATCATCCAGCTTTAAACTTCGTTTGTAGTTCTAACGTTTTTGTGCCCCAAAACGAGTTAGAACGATAATACGCCTCATTCTGCTTGTCGGTTTTTTTCATACTAAAAATAATGGACAAGCAAAAGATCTGCCCGACCTGCGCTTTTTTGATGAATCCCTATGAACACACCTTTTTCTATTCAATAGATTCATTAACAGGTTTATAGTTGTCGGATTACCATTCTGTTTTGTTAGGAAATTTGCAAACATGTCAATTGAATTAGTTAAAGAGCAAGTACGAAGGTTCCTTTCCACCGATACTCCCGAAGTACTTGCTATCAAAGGTGATTGGGGGGTCGGTAAAACTTATAGTTGGGAGCAGTACATCGAAGAGTTCAAAATAGAATGCGCTTTAAAATCATATTCCTACGTTTCATTGTTTGGGATTAATTCTATTGCTGAGCTAAGGCAAACTACGTTCTTAAACATGATTGATACCAAGAGAATTGGAGAAGCGCCAAACATCAAAGGCTATTCAAAGAAAGTTGCTGACTTGGTGAAGGATACAAAGATTCCCTATGTTAGTAAGTATGTCGGGGGTATTGGCAGTCTTATTAATTCAGTTTCTCAGCTGGCGATGAACAAGACAATAATTTGCTTTGATGATTTAGAGCGTCATAGCAAGGGAATCACTATCAAAGACTTCATGGGGTTAGTTTCTTTCTTCAAGGAACAAAAAGGTTGCAAGGTTGTCTTGTTGCTTAATGAGGAAGCTGGTGATGATACTTTCAAAGATTACAGGAAATACAAAGAGAAAATCGTAGATAGGCAACTTCATTTCGAACCAACCGCTGAACAGTGCTTCGATATTATGTTTGCTGAAGATTTCGAGTTTAGAGACTATGTTCGTGATTGCTGTATTGGATTGAACATCAAAAACAAACGAGTCATCAGAAAGATAGTCGAGCACACAAATGAGTTTTTGGAGCTTGTTGATGGCTTCGATGAAAGTATCAAGAAGCAAGTTATTCACTCCACTATAGTGCTCAGCTGGTGTTACTACTGCCATGGTGCTGATGAGGTGCACATTCCAGAGTTTGCGTTTGTAAACCAATCAGGGAGTAGAAAGGAAAACGAAGAATCGGGATGGACGAAAGAAATAACCATTCGTTGGAATATGACGTTAAATCGATATGGTTACGGATATACCGACGAAATCGACTTGGCTGTTGCTCGTGGTATTGAGCAAGGTTTTCTTGACAAAGAAAAGTTGATTCCTCTTTGTAGGCATAAGCAGAGAGAGGTTGAAATTCAACATGCTAGTGCTAAATGGGATGAGGCTTGGAAATTGTTTCATGGTTCGTTCGATGCAAATGAAGTAGAAGTTGCAAGGGCAATGGAGTACGGGATGAGGGATATAGCTGATTCAACCTCTTGCTCACAATACTCCAGTGGATTGAAGGTGTTACGGGGGGTAGGTCAAGACCAGAAAGCCGATGAGTTGATTGATGTTTTTGTTGAAGCAAGGAAAGGGAATCCAGAGATCTTTAATGTAGACAGCATTACAGCTAACCCTCTCAGTATCGATGATGAAAAGTTCAAAGAGAAGTTAAGGGAGGCTTATTTAGAGTTTAAGCCTAAACCTACGGTGGAGGCCATTCTTAAAAAGAGAGAAGGGTCTAACTCTTACAATATGTCTGAGGTTGAGATTTTAAATGAGTTATCAACAGATCAAATTGAAGAAATGTTCAGAGACTTTAAGGGAGAAGAACTTACTTCTAACATAAGGACGTTCATGCTGTTGTCTTCGAGTAATGCAGATCTTGGAAAGAAAGTTGGTGAAGCGTTAGATAGAATCGCTTCAACTGAGTTGAACAAATCTCGAATGGCAAAATTTAGAAATTGACATGTGGTTCTGCATTATTAAATAGATCGTTATTACTGTTTCTAGGACACGTGTGATATAAGATGCTTGAAAAGCGATTGACTTACTAGACACACCGAAACAGCTTTTTCAGTTTAATCTGCCCAAGCTCAGCTTGTTCTGCACAACTAATACAGGACACTTAATTTAATAATTTTAGATATTTGTAGTTATCCTTGAACTGCTAATTTAGAAAAAATCACTGATACAAAAATGTCCGAAATGGGTTAGGGCTAAAAATCCATTGATGCCCTAGACGTGTTAAAGTCGACACATAGTTTAATAATACTTCCAACCAAGTGACCAACTTTAGTCAAGCACTACAATCCCTAGATTTAGCATGGAGTTTGAGACTTTTAATAGGTTATACATGGCATGTACAATTGCCAATTTAAGGGAGAAAATGTTAACAATTTAACAAATCTAACTAAGAATCTTTAATGATAAAGTTTACACGTTGTAATGGTAGTTGGAGTTACTTATTTTGAAATGATAATTAAAAAATAGTAACGTATTTATCTGTTAATAATTGGTTATGATTATAATTAGTTTCTTCTTTCCCTAAAATATTCCATGTTCAATATTTAGGGTGAGTTAATATTGCCCTGCAATGACCTGTAGTATGTCAAGTTTATAATTTAAAATCAGTAAGTAACTTTAAGGCCATGATTATCTTTTAACATTTGAACAAAAGGGTTCATTAATTTGCCATTCAAACTAATCTGTGGCTCTTTACCTTTATTGTTAAGAGGTTTGTGAAGACCTTTTTTGACATTCCAGTTGTCAGTTTTTCTGGGGATGTAATATGGGCGATTCAACCATATTTGCCACTGAGATGTTGATAACCTTTTTTGTATTTTAAAATTTAAAATAGAACGTTCTTCAGGCAATAATCGGTAATTAAGCAGTCTAACAATCTCTTGTATTGTGCAAGAATACAACTCTTTACAGTATCCTCGTTTACCTTCAAAGTATCGATGTACATTGAACTTTTGTAATGAACAAGCTAACTGCGTTTCTATAATCCCAGTAATATTTTCCCCTAAATTTACTTCAGCTAAATATTGCCAATCCGAACTTCCGTCAGGTTTGTGAATGTTTAATGCTTTTATTCTTTCAGATATGTGTTTAGTAATTCCTATTTTAAACAAATGAGAAGTAGGTGAGTAAGCAATGTAAAGATGAGTTGCTTCTCGGTACGCTATTGAAAAGCTTTCATTAGAGTTTCTTTTATTCATAATTTGGCCTCTTATCGCTCTGGTTATTTAGAATACTTCCTTAACAACATCAGAAGTTATCATTTAGTGCCAAATTATATTTTTTAATTGCTAATTCTATATGTGGGTAGCTTTCCCTTTCAGAATCTTCAAAATAAGTGGTGTCGGAGTAAACTTAATTATTAGTTAGCAATGCTCGTAATATCCTTCTACTACCTCACCCACTACTCGCTTATGAGTGGTAGCAAAAGTGTGCCAAAAAACTTGAAACCTACTCTATTAAGCGGGTATCAATTGAGGATATGTGGGGTCAGTGTAAACTTTATTTGAGCCCCATAAATTTATTAATCCCAACAACCACTTTTAGACCTTTTGCACTAACAAACTTCTGTCCGTAAATGAGCTCGGTATGTTCTAAAGTAGTGGCCAGACTCCTTACTACTACAAATGTTCATTTTTAGATTTAATTACTTTCTATCAAACGCTTATGTTCCAAGGCTAATTAAAAACTTGATTCCTCTTGGTTAGGATTAATAAATAACCGCGCCGAATCCCTATTTACTTACTTATACTAAACCTCCACGCTTTTTCCTTAATGCTTACGAAAATTCACACTATTCAAAAGTATAATCAATGCATATTTACAATTTAGGTGCACATTTTCTTATGTTTAAGGGAAAAATGAAAAAAATATTATCCGCAACCTTATTTGTTGGAATATCGTTAACGTTAGCAGCGTGTGATTGGGAAACGATATTACTTGAGGAAAGTAGTGACTCTAGTTCAATGGGCTACTATCAATTTGTTAATTTAGTCGCGCAATCACCAGCCATTGAGATTATGGTTGAAGATGAGTCTATAGGTGAACTCGCGTTCGGTGATGCAAGCAGTATCGAACAAGTCAGTAATGACAGCTACGACTTAGAATTTAATCAAATTTTACCTAACTCCACGAATGACGAATTTACAAGTGGCGATAGTATTAGTGTATCCAAAAATAAAACGAGCACATATATTATTTATGGTGATACAGATGCGCCGTCATCGTTAACATTGACGACTGACATTTCGGATTTATACGATGAAGATTTTGATGAAGACTATGATGCAATCATTCAATTTATCAATCTATCGAACTCAGCCGCTGATATTGACGTTTACTGGTTAAACGAAGGTGAAGATTTATTAAATAAAGTCGCCGATTATACATTGGCATATGAAGCGTCAAGTGATGAAATAGAAATTGAATCAGGTAGTTACAAACTGGTACTGACTGAATCTGGCACAGATATCATTATTGCATCGACAGACGGCATAACGATAGCAGACGGGGATGCTCAAATATTTGCATTCACTAGCTATCAGATTGCTGGTTCAGACGATCAAGTCAATACCATCGTCAACATTGAATCTGATGGTGGCCGTAAACTCACCAATGAAGCACAAGCGGCAAACGTGCGCTTTTTACATGGTATTTCTGCGCCTGATTACTTAGACGTTTATCTTGATATTTATTTAACTGATGCCAATAACGATGACGAAGCTAGCTTAATCGCCATCGCCCTAGAATTTGGTACTTTGTCTGACTCAGTTGATATTGACATAGAAAATATTGATTCGGGTGATACTCGAAATTTTTACTTACTGGATAATACGACTGAAGATAAAATTGATACATTTAGTGTTGATATGCAACCAAGTAGTCGTACTCTTATCTTAACGTCTGGTGACACATCATCAGCTATTACTGTCAATGATAATGAAGAAGATCTGCGCGTTATAGATACTCATGCGAAAATTTTAGTTAGTCACAATATTAGCGACATAAAAAGTGATGCGATTGACGTTTTAATTTTAAATGAAGGCGCTAACCCTGATTCTTATTCTGCTCAAGTCGAACTAAGTTATATGAATAATGAAGATTATGAATTGGAAAGTGGTGATTACGATATTTATATCTACAACGCATCGACTAATGAGTTAATCATTGAAACATCATTACGCGGTATTGAAAAAGGTGATGTGATTAATTTAATTGCAACTGACTATACCTACGGTGGCACGCCTTACGAACTGCAAACACATATCAACAATTAAGCGTGAACGTGGTGTTTTTATGCTTTATTACTTTTTGAGTAAATAAGACCAGTAGCGAATCTGGATGGGGCTATCAACCCCATCTAGATCTAGCGTTAGCCTTGTTTGGTACTTAAATATGTAGCGGGGATAAATAAGTGACGACAGAATAAACGCCATTATTTTCTATCAAATGCTTATGTGCCAAGGTTTAACCTTTAACTCCTAACTCCTAACTCCTAACTTCTAGCTTCTTTTGTCTATTGGCGATAGGACATTAACTCATTTATTTTAGGTGCATTTTTTAGGTGCATTTTTGCCACCGAAAGCGCTGCCAAGTTACTCCTTTTTTAGCCGCTCTAGCTCTTGAATTTGTTTTACAATGTTTTCAGCTTCTGCGGTTATCATTGAATAAGATTTTATATCGCCATTTCTTTGTGCATACATGGCTTGTTCAAGTTTAGCTTCATAAGCTTTATTGAGTTTTTTGATGGGGTCTTGCTTGAATATAGAAAACATACCAATCACTTTTAAATAGCTTTTGTATTAGTACGTTTGTAAACAGGTTTTAGTTTTTATATTTTTCAATTAATTACTATGAAGAGTTTAACTGTTGGCTTTTTAATCAGTCCCCGTTGCTTGTGTCTTGCTGCTAATGTTCTGAATTCAGCGAGCATGCTGGTTTCACGCATGTCGAGCTTGAGCACTAACAGTACCAATATTAACGGCTGCTGATATGTTATTGGCCTTTATTTGATGCAGATGAATAACGGCTACAAATATGTAAGCGGTTATGACTCATCTTTATGAGGCAAGTCTGTTACTCATCACTCTTTTTTCCATCCCCTAAAACTCAGTTACGACAATCGAGTTATTCAATCAACGTATTTTGCTAAATTTGACTACACTAATATTAGTACAACTATTAGTACAATTATTAGTACGGTTATTAGCACGATAATTAAACCAAAGATGAGATGTCGTCGATACTGAAAATTTAGAGTATTGATTTTTAATGACTAAACATTAATCGTCGATTGAACACGAGCGCTGACGTTAAAATTAAAGGGGTAATATATGGATTCAATTCAAATTTCAGAATATATGGACCGCCAACCTGTGTTGTTAAAAGCCAATATGTCGTTAGCAACGGCTGTAGAGCATTTACTAACGAAGAATAAAGCAGGTGCCGCTGTGATTGATAATGACGGTCAGCTGGTGGGTTTTTTATCTCAACAGGATTGCTTATCTGTGATGCTAAAAAGCAGTTATCACTGCGATATGACAGAAACCGTTAAAGACTGCATGAAAACGGATGTACTGACAGCAACACCTGATGGCAGTATCTTACAGTTGGCTGAACAGATGTTAGGGGCAAAACCTAAAATTTATCCAGTAGTAGAAGGCAGTAAAGTTGTTGGTACGATTAATCGAACTGATGTGCTAAAGGCAATGAATATCTATATGCAGCAATGTTATTTAACGCCAGCCTAAGTTGCCAGCAAAGCTGTTTATCAAAGAGAATTTTGGCCTGAGTCAACGAGGGCTTTTTGTTTTGATTCCTTTAAACTAATACCATTCAGTCTAGTTCCTTGCTAGGATCGCAGTTTTTGAAATACTTGCTAGGAATTAGATTTGAATTCGGACCAACACCCGCTCTCTAAAGCATACCTAAACTCTTGTTATCAAACCGATGCGGCAAGAATTCGTCGTCGTTTGTATCAATTAAACAAAGAGCCGCAGTCTGAAAAGAAAGTTCAAGTCTTAGCCAAGTTAGCTGAACAAGCCACTCAAGCCTATGAAAAGGCTCAACTAAGGCTAAAAAATAGCCCTAAAGTCACTTATCCAGATGCCTTACCTGTCTCTCAAAAACGCGATGACATAGCCTCAGCTATTGCGAATAACCAGGTCGTCATTGTTGCGGGTGAAACAGGATCTGGTAAAACAACCCAGCTACCCAAGATATGTTTAGAGCTAGGCCTTGGTACACGTGGTTTAATTGGCCACACTCAACCAAGGCGTCTTGCAGCAAGAAGCGTTGCTAATCGCGTTGCTGAAGAAATTAACAGCCCGCTAGGCGAGGTTGTTGGTTTTAAAGTGCGTTTTGCAGATGCCATAAGTCCAGACAGTTACGTTAAATTAATGACTGATGGTATTTTACTGGCAGAATTAACCTCTGATAAATTTTTAAATCAATACGATGCCATCATTATTGATGAGGCGCATGAGCGTAGCCTAAACATTGATTTCATCTTAGGTTACCTCAAGCAGGTGCTGAAAAAGCGACCTGATTTAAAAGTGATCATTACTTCGGCAACCATTGATGTTGAGCGATTCTCTAAGCATTTTAATAATGCGCCAGTCATTGAAGTATCGGGTCGAACCTTCCCTGTAGAAACGCGTTATCGACCATTAGTCCGTGATACCGATGCAGACTTAGATGTGAGTGATGGTATTTTCTCCGCTGTTGATGAGCTAATGGCTGAAGGGCCTGGCGATATTTTGATTTTCATGAATGGCGAACGTGAAATTCGTGATACCGCAGAAATGCTTCGCAAGCAAAAGTACCGTGATACAGAAGTGCTGCCTTTGTACGCGCGTCTATCATATGGCGAACAATCTAAAGTCTTCAAAAGTCATATCGGTCGTCGCATTGTGTTAGCAACCAATGTGGCCGAGACGTCATTAACTGTACCTGGGATCCGCTATGTGATTGACCCAGGTACCGCTCGAATTAGCCGTTATAGTTACCGTACTAAAGTACAACGTTTGCCGATTGAACCTATTTCTCAAGCCAGCGCAAATCAGCGTCAAGGCCGCTGTGGACGTGTCGGTCCAGGTATTTGTATTCGTTTATATGATGAAACTGATTTTATTCAGCGTCCTGAGTTTACCGATCCTGAAATCTTACGTACCAATCTTGCCTCGGTAATTTTGCAGATGTTAGCCATTGGGCTAGGCGATATTGCGGGTTTCCCATTTATACAGCCTCCTGAGCAAAAACATATTCGCGATGGCTTCTTACTGCTAGAAGAGCTGCAAGCCGTTAAACAAAAACGTAAAGAGTTAGTGCTGACCAACCTTGGGCGTAACTTAGCAAAAATCCCACTCGATCCTCGTCTTGCTCGTATGGTACTTGAAGCGAAAGATATGAGTTGTTTGCATGAAGTCATGGTTATTGCTTCAGGTTTATCTATTCAAGATCCTCGTGAAAGACCGATTGAAAAAAAACAAGCTGCAGATGAGTGCCATCGTCGCTATGCCGATAAAGACTCTGATTTTGTTAGCTGGGTTAATTTATGGAATTACTTAAAAGATCAAAAAAGCGAATTGTCAGCAAGCCAGTTCAGAAAGCAATGTCGTGAAGAATACTTAGCGTATTTGCGTGTACGTGAGTGGCAAGATTTATATACCCAGATTAAACAAGCGGTACACGATTTAAAATGGCGTTTAAATGACACACCAGCCAGTTACGATAATTTACATAAAGCGTTGTTATCAGGCTTGTTAAGCCACATTGGTTTTAAAGATGCGAATAATGAATATCTTGGTGCCCGCAACCGTAAGTTTTTTGTATTTCCTGGCTCGCCTTTAGCGAAAAAAGGCCCGAAATGGATAATGGCGGCTGAGCTCACTGAAACTTCTCGTTTATTTGCCAGATGCTGCGCCAAAATTCAACCAGAGTGGTTAGAGCCTTTAGCTGCTCATTTGATTAAGAAAAATCATCTAGAGCCACATTTTGAAGCGAAGCCTGCCAGTGTCATCGCATTTGAAAATCAGGTGCTATATGGCCTAACAGTGGTTAATCGCCGTAGAGTGCAATATGGGCCTATTGATCCTGTTGAAGCTCGTGAAATCTTTATTCGCAGCGCGTTAGCTGAAGGGCAGTTACACACAAAAGAGCCTTTCTTTATTAAAAATCAGCAACTGCTGAATGATATTGAATCGTTAGAACATAAATCTCGACGCCGTGATATTTTAGTGGATGAGCAGGTGCTGGTGGACTTTTATGATCCGCTTATTCCGCAAGGTATTTATAATGCGCCACTATTCTTTAAATGGTGGAAACAGGCACGTAAAGAAACGCCAGAGCTACTGGACTTTAATCAAGACTTATTGATGCAGCGAAGTGCAGATCATATTTCAGCGTTAGATTTCCCTGAAGTATGGCAAAAAGCTAACTTGGGTTTACAAGTGAGTTATCACTTCGAACCTGCCGCTGTTGATGATGGGGTGTCGGTGCACATTCCTGTGGCGTTGATAAACCAAGTTGATACTGAAGATTTTGATTGGTTAGTACCAGGACTTCGTGAAGAAAAAGTCGTGGCGCTGATTAAGTCATTGCCTAAAAATCTTCGCCGTAATTTTGTGCCTGCGCCAGATTATGCTCGCGCCTGTGTACAAGCTATGGAGCCTTTTTCAATGCCGCTGCTTGATGCAATGTGTAAGCAGTTACTTCGCATGACAGGTACACGTATAAGTGGTGATGATTTTGACTTAACTCAGTTAAGTGCTCATTTAACAATTAACTTTAAAATTGAAGATGATAAGCACCGCCTAGTGGATCAGGGGCGTGATTTAGATTCTTTAAAAGATAAGTTGCAAGGTGTGGTGGCAAAAGCCATTCGTAATGTGGCGGAAGAGGGAATTGAAAAGAAAGACATCACAACATGGTCATTTGGGGATTTACCAAAGCAATATCAAAAACGTAAAGGTAATTACGAAGTTAAAGCTTATCCAGCGTTAATTGATGAGAAAGATCAAGTCTCTATTAAATTGTTTGATGATGAATTTGAGGCCGAGCGTCAGCACCGAGCAGGTTTACGTCGTTTATTGCTCATTAATATTCCTTCGCCTGTTAAGCATCTTCAAAAAGCCCTGCCAAATAAAGCAAAATTGGCGATGTACTTTAATCCATTTGGTCAAGTTCAATTATTAATTGACGATATTATTTCTGCATCAGTTCAACAACTGTTGGATGAGAAAAAGTTAGATGTGCGTAATGAGGCGCAATTTGAGCAAGCTAAAGATTGGGTGAGGCAGGAGTTAAATGATTATGCTGAGCAAATCTCGTTGCAAGTTGAGCAAATTCTGACGATATATCAACGTATTAAAAAGCGCTTAAAAGGTAAAATCAGTTTAGATATTGCTTTTGCGATGAGTGATATTAATACCCAGTTAGATAAATTGGTGTTTAAAGGTTTTGTTGAGCACTGTGGCTGGAGTCGCCTTACTGATGTGGCGAGGTATTTAAAAGCGATTGAAAACCGTTTGGATAAATTACCGGTTGATCCGACTCGTGATCGGCTTCATATGCAGAGTATTAGTAAAGTACAAGACTTGTTAAATGCGCAATTAGCCAAAGTGCCTAAAACTCAGCCTGTACCTGAAGTATTAGTTGAAGCACGTTGGATGATCGAAGAATTCCGTGTTTCATGTTTTGCGCAAGTCTTAGGTACAGCGTATCCCATTTCTGAAAAACGCATTGCGGTACAAATCAGTCAAGTGTAATACTTGTCATGCGTGATTAAGCTGTTAAACGCCCAGTACAATTCGTATTGGGCGTTTTTGTATATAGCTTTATTCTTTCATCGTGTTTATCTGGTATTGGTTGAAAAGTAGCAAGTGTTAAAGCATATTGTGTCGATTGTTACTTTAAATTAGCGAAAAACACTGAAAGCGTGATCCGTTATGTAACACTTTCAGTTTTACCTATCAAAAAAGCCACTTTAAATGAGTATTTTACAAAACGAACATACATTTCTGAAAGTTTTTCGTAATTTTTGTAGGATTGGTGGTGTTAGATTGCTATAATCCGTTTCAAGAAGTAAAGATGGCTACAGCTTCTCTGTAAAGGTAAATGTCACCCCCTATATAATAGACATGCCTTACCCCCTACAAAACGGCCTAAGATTGATAGGAGTTACTATGGAAGTTCATGAATACGAAAACGCTTATTATCAAGTAAAAGATGACGTTCTAGAGTCACTACCTACTGAAGAAGAATAAGCTGATTGAACTAATATTATTAGCTCTTTCACAAGCATAAAAAAAACAGCCTAGGCTGTTTTTTTTATGCTTGTGAATCTGAAGATAAGAAATTATCCTTCAATTCGGCCTTTTTCTGTTAGCACTTCCACAATAATCCAACTCTTACCATTTTTGACTAACTTGATTGTGCGGTCATCGACCCATGGGCTACCACCACGTAAACCTTCCATTTTCACTTTAACATCAACTTCATCAGTAAATTTACGGAAAAAGTCGATATCAATATCATCAATTGACATGTTCACATCTGTCATTGAAAGCCCAAGTACATGACGCTGGACTGCCGATGCAATATGGTAATGAGACATGATGTCTTTGAGTTCTTGATTGACAAACACTTTCGCTTTATTGACATCTTTATCAACATATATAGCACGGAAAAAACCTAAAGAAACTTCTTCAGGTGACAATGCTTTTTCAAGGCGACCTTGTTGTCTTTCTTCAGAGGGTGTACACGCAGCGAAGAAAAATAGGCTAATAAGAACAAAAATTTTATGCATATTAATCAGGAATTATTGTTATGTAGTATTAGTATCGCTATTTCAATGCGACGATACAAGTTACCTATGATCAAAGCATTAAAATTGAATAAATTCTTGACTCATCAATCAACACATGTCATACCTTAAGTAACTTCAATATACACCTGTGGTAACAACTCGGTGTATAACTTAATGTTATCCACAGAATCTGTGGACAACTATGTTGAATACTATTAGCCTTAGTTGCAAGGTTATGAAATTCAACATTTTTTAACGCTGGTTAAAAAATAACACCTCAATTTTTCCTGTGCTAAACTATTCATTTTATCCCCTAAAATATGTTTCTTTATGCAATTTATTGCTTGCTATTTAAAAATATTTCGCTCAAGAAACGTTAGATTAAGCAAAATTAATCAATTTCAAATAGCACTGTTTTTGGCTTGATGTAATTAACAAAATAGATCGCAGAACCGTCAGAAAACCGATTTCTCGGCTATTGATTATCGCTAAGATAAACATATAAACGAGATTTAACACTTACAAAAAAATGAATGATATTTGCGTCTTTTTATTCTTTATTGCGTCTAGGGTATTGAGTAACGTTTTTTATCGAGTTGAGATTAACTTTATATGATATCTGAATGGCAAAACCATAAAACACAGCTACGAGGTTATGTAAGTCAACGCATTGATGACGACAGTGCGGTTGATGATATTTTGCAAGAGGTTTACATCAAAGCCAGTGGTAATTTACATCAGTTAAAATCCAGAGGCAGCCTCAAAAGCTGGTTATATCGTATTGCACATAATACGATTATGGACTTTTATCGAGAGCGGCAACAATTTGAATCTTTGCCAGATGATTTAATGGCTGAAGAGCTCGATACAGGTAAAGAAGCAAGAGAGGAGCTCGCCCAATGTTTAGGGCCTTTAATTGACGAGTTGCCAGAAAAATATGCTAAGCCATTGCGCCTCGCTGAGCTTGAGGGGGTTTCTCAACAAAGGATTGCAGAACAACTTGGTTTATCTTTATCTGGAGCGAAGAGTCGAATCCAAAGAGGCCGAGTTAAATTTAGGCAACAAATGATGGCATGTTGTGACTTCGAAGTCGGCCAAGGCGGGATTACGGGCTACACCCCCAAAGACGCAAAGCACAGAAAAAAATGTAAATCACCATAATGGGTTTACTGATAACACCTTGAATCGTATTGACTCATTTATCAGGACTTCGTCTTAACTGACATAGAGAGCCCTAACTGCCTCATCTAGCGTTCGGAAACGTTACTCCCGTATTCCAACATGCTCCTTTTTAACATCACGTGGCTAATACTCGTGTAGGAGCTTTATTGCTTTTTTAGGAGAAACTATGAAGTCACTGTTCCAGCCAAGAGCATTAACGCAATCAAAGCCAACAATTTCTCAGCAAATGCTAAATGAAGCCAGTGAATGGGCGATTATGCATGGGGTGGCATTTCGCCGAGATGATAATACTGCAAGGCACTGTCCGTTTAGTATTGCGCCGATGACAATGCAGCGGCCCGTGTTTGAGCACTTAACCAAAGTCACTCCACTATTGACTAAGTTAATCGATAGGGTCTCTGAAGATCATGATTTCTTGCAAACACAACTTGCGGATGTGGCTAAAGCCGATCCTTTTTTTGAGCGGTTACTGTCTTTGCATCATCAAGTGCATGGCAGTAAAAATCAACGTTTAACGCCAGCACGTAAACCCCTACTACTTATGCGAACGGACTATATGGATGATCGTGAGCATGGCGCCAAAGTGATAGAGTTTAATGGCATTGCTGCAGGTATGGCACCATTTGGGCAACGTGCTACAGAGCTACATGATTTCTTACGCCTGCAATGGCCACAAGAATTTGAGGGCTTTTTAGAGCATAAGCAATCAGTTAGCGCTGACAATAAAGGCCTGACACAACTTGCCTCTGGTATTGCCCAAGCAGCTCAAAAAGTTGCTGCTGATTTTGCTGTTAAGTTCAGCGGAGGAAATGCACAAACTCAAACAGTACCGACTTTTTTAATGGTTGTGCAAGAAAATGAAGATAATGTTTATGATCAACATCTATTGGAAGTGGCATTACAGCAACGTGGTATTCGCACTGTAAGAAGGACGTTTGAGCAGTTAAGTTCGCAACTTTCTACAGGAGATCATCAGCGCTTAATTCTAGAGGGCATTGGCGGGATTGATGTTGTTTATCTTAGAGCGGGTTACCAATATGCCGACTATTACTCGCCACAACGAGATGAAGCCATTTGTTGTGAAGCATTAAGTCAAACAAGATTGTTCATTGAACAGCATCATGTCGCAGTGAATGCGACTTTCAGTCAACAGCTAGCTACCAGTAAAACGGTGCAAATGCTGTTGACCATAATGCCTGCTGAAGCTTATTCACGCTGGGGCCTGACATTAGAGGAAGCTCACTTAGTAAAAAGTGTTTTAGCAGAGATGAAACCGATTAATACAGACACCATTAATTGGTTTAATCGTCATCCAAATAAACAAGAGTGGGTGCTAAAAAATCAAGGAGAAGGTGGGGGACATTGTGTATTCGGTAAAGATATTAGTGCTAAATTAAATTCTCTGACACTGAAAGAGTACGATGCTTGGGCGTTAATGCAGCGTTTGTTTCCTCATGAACGAGAAGTCGCTACCATTGCCGTGCGAGATAGTGAACAAACGTGGGTGAACGATCTTGTCAGTGAAATAGGCTTATTTACGGCATATTTTGACGGACAACCCGTGACAGCGTTAAATGGGTATGCGGGATACCTTATTCGCAGTAAACCAGCTAGTGAAAATGAAGGCGGAATACACAGTGGTCAAGGGATATTAGACTCATTGGTTTTAGTGGATTGAGTCTAAATAATCTCAATATTTAGAATTATTTTGCATCCTTATTGAGTTTTTTACGTCTTAAAGGCAATGAAGTAAAAACAACTTAATATTCCAAAGAGATACAGAAATGATCAAACCTTTTAAAAACAGTAAGAATATCGTCAATAGCCAAGTGTTTACCCCAAGTCCTGAGCGCCAAGATATTAGTGACAAATTTATTAAGCACGACAGCAATATGCTCAATCAAATTTATGGTACTACTGATGTAAAACCATATTGGATTGCTGATATGGACTTCCCGATAGCTTCGCCAATCACTCAAGCAATGCAGCAATTAGTTAGTCGTGAGACTTATTCTTATGAGTTTGACTCTACAACCGTGTTCGAATCCATTTCCGCTTGGAATAAAGACCGTCATAACCTTGAATTAACTCCTGAACACTTTGTTCAAGTACCAGGTGTGCTGAGTGCGATTGCTATGTTAATTCGAGACTTTACTCAAGAAGGTGAAGGGGTGTTAATACAAACTCCTGTCTATCATCAATTTCGTAGGTTGATTGAGTCGGCTGGACGCACAGTTGTAGATAACACGCTTAAGATTGAGAACGGGCGATATGTTTTTGATTTTAATGATTTTGAACAGAAGTTAAGTCGCGGTAATGTGGGGATGGTGCTGTTATGCAATCCACATAACCCAGTCGGACGAGTATGGAGCAAGTCAGAATTACAGCAGTTAACGACGATTGCCAAAAAATATCATGTGCTGATTGTGAGTGATGAAGTCCATGCAGATATTGTATTTGAAGGTTCACAATTTACGAGTATGGCCTCATTAGCCTATGAAAATAGCTTAACAATTATTGGTTCACCCGCTAAAAACTTTGGCTTAAATAGTATTTCCAACGGATATATTTATAGTGATAATCCGTCGTTACGTGAAATAATTAAAGCAACATCAGCTTCAATGTCTCTTGATCATGGCAATGCGTTTACCACCCACGCGACGATTGCAGCTTATCAGCATGGCAAGGATTGGTTTGATGCTTTTCTTACTTATACACAAACGACCCGTAATTGGATTGTTGATTTTATGGCCACAGAGCTGCCGCAAGTTATCACCTTTGTGCCAGAAGGCACTAACCAGATTTGGTTCGATTTTACCGGGTTAAATCTAACTGCTGAGCAATTAAAAGCGTTATTGACTAAACAAGCTAAAATGGCACTAACCCCTGGCACTTGGTTTGGTGAAAAGGATGAAAACTTTTATCGAATGAATTTTGCCTCGCCATTAGAGCAAGTACAGGCTTCATTTGAGCAGCTTAAAAAAGGTATAGCAGATAGTAAACCTGCTAAATGATTAAAACCTAAAGAGTTAATCTACAAAAAAAGCACTGCCTAAGCAGTGCTTTTTTTGTTTAAGCATTAACACAATCTGTGTTTACTGCTCATTCTGCGCCGCTTGTATAGCTGTTAAAGCAATGGTGTAGACAATATCATCAACGAGAGCGCCACGAGATAAATCGTTGACTGGCTTGCGCATACCTTGAAGCATTGGGCCAATACTGATTAAGTCTGCACTACGTTGAACTGCTTTATATGTCGTGTTACCTGTGTTCAAGTCTGGGAATACGAATACTGTCGCTTTACCGGCAACAGGGCTATCTGGTGCTTTAGAGCGTGCTACATTTTCCATGACTGCAGCATCGTATTGCAGTGGTCCATCAATCACCAGATCTGGGCGTTTTTCTTTGGCGATTTTGGTCGCTTCACGCACTTTATCAACATCGGAACCTGTACCAGATGTACCTGTTGAGTAACTGATCATAGCGACACGAGGCTCGATACCAAAAGCTGCAGCAGATTCAGCTGATTGAATGGCAATATCTGCCAATTGTTCAGGATTTGGATCTGGGTTAATCGCACAATCACCGTAGACTAAAACCTGATCTGGCATCAACATAAAGAAGATAGAAGATACTAAGCTTGACCCTGGCGCTGTCTTAATTAACTGCAGTGGAGGACGAATGGTGTTAGCTGTTGTATTGACTGCACCAGATACAATGCCATCAACTTCATCTTGAGCAAGCATCATGGTACCTAATACCATATTGTCTTCAAGTTGCTCTTTAGCTACGACTTCAGTCAGCCCTTTGTGGCGACGTAAATCTAGCATGCCTTCAACATAGCGCTCACGAGCTTGCAGAGGATCAATAATTTGAACACCTTCGCCCAATACCACATCTTGTGATGAAGCAATACGCAGAATTTCTTCTTCGTTGCCTAAGAGTACGCAGCGAGCAATACCACGTTCAGCACAAATGGCGGCAGCTTTAATGGTTCTTGGCTCTTCACCTTCAGGCAGTACGATGGTTTTCTTAGCAGCACGAGCAAGTTCAGTTAATTTGTATCTAAATGCTGGTGGCGATAAACGATGCTCACGAGGTGAGTTTTGCGTTACGCTTTCAATCCAGCTTTGATCGATATGACTGGCGACATACTCTTGTACTCGGTCAATTCGTACAGCATCATCAACAGGGACTTCATGGTCAAAACGTTGAATATTTAACGAGGTTTGCCATGTATTTGTATTAATCAAAAATACTGGCAAGCCTGTTTCAAAAGCACGTTCACACAGTGCCATGATTTCAGGTTCTGGCTCGTATCCACCCGTCAGCAATAGGGCACCAATCTTGACCCCATTCATTGCCGCTAAACAAGCAGACACAATCACATCAGAGCGATCGCCCGATGTCACTAGCAATGAGTTGGTTCGGATATGAGTAACCATGTTAGGAATACTGCGGGCACAGAAAGTGACTTTACGTAAGCGTCGCGTATTCATTTCACCAGCATTAATGATTTTAGCATTGAGGTGTTTTGCTAAATCAGAAGCTCGAGGTGAAACAAGGTCTAAGTTATATGGCACACTACCTAAGATGCGCAGCGGGCTTTTACCCGGTAGCTGGAACATTGCTGAGGTATCAGTTGTTGATACTTCTGCATGGTCAAAGACTTCAGATAAATCAGGGCGTGCACGACCTTCATCGTCCACTGGAGCGCCAATTTTATTGATGATTGAGCCAATAAGACGTTTGTTTTTAATGCCGCCCCAAGAATTATAAGCAATCTCTAGGCGATTCATTAAGCCATTGGGTGTGTCATTTCCTGGTGTTGCAATGAAAATCACATCAGCATCTAATGCTTTAGCAATTTCAAAGTTAATGTCATCAGAAAATGGGTGATTACGAGTTGGTACTAGACCTTCAATCACGATCGTTTCGGTATTGTCGGCACATTCGCTGGCTCGAGCAATAATTTGCTCCATAAGCACATCGATTTGTTCTGAACGAATTAAGTTTTCAGCATGTTCCATAGTGAATGGTTCAAGCGGATTAACAGTCGGCGAATGACTTAAAATAGTGGTTGAACGTTCAGGACCATTGTCGCCATTACGGATTTGTGCAATTGGCTTGAAGAATTGAACTTTAACACCTTTGCGCTCTAGCGCACGAACCATCCCAAGGCTTAGCGACGTTAGACCTACACCTGTACCAATCGGGATTAACATAATATTACGAGACATATTTACCTCTAAACTGAGCGTGAATAAAGCCTGAGTTAACAGGCTTTATGTCGGGCAAGGGGATTAAGCGCTAATGAGTTTGATAGCGTCTTCTGCGATGACCCACTCTTCGTTAGTCGGGATAACCATTGCCACAGTGCTGTTTTCTTCGGTAATGATGCCATCTTTACCAAAACGCGCGGCTAGGTTTTTCTCTTCGTTTACTTTGAAATTAAAGATAGCCAGCATTTCAAGCACTTTTGCTCGGATAATATCTGAGTTTTCACCGATACCACCAGTAAATACAACGGCATCTAAACGGCCTAATGGCACAGTGTAAGAGGCAATGTATTTCGCTAAACGGTAGCAGAAAATTTCCAGTGCTAAGGTTGCGCCTTTATGGCCATCTTTGTAACCGTCTTCAATGCCACGACAATCGTTGGTTAACTCAGAAATACCTAATAAGCCGCTTTGCTTATTCAATAAGTTATTGACTTCATCAATGGTATAACCAAGTTGGTTAACTAAATGGTAAATGATTGATGGGTCCATATCTCCGCAACGTGTGCCCATAACTAAACCTTCTAGTGGTGTTAATCCCATTGAAGTGTCGACACTTTTGCCGCCTTTTATGGCTGTAACTGAAGCGCCGTTACCTAAATGTGCAACAATCACATTCGTATCAGTGGTGTCTTTATTTAACACTTTTGCAGCTTCACGGCTTACAAATAAGTGGCTGGTGCCATGCATGCCGTAGCGGCGAATACCATGTTCACGATACAACTTATAAGGAAGGGCATAGATATAAGCTTGCTCAGGCATGGTTTGGTGGAATGCGGTATCAAAAACAGCGACTTGTGGCAGAGCAGGGAATGAAGCCATAGCAGCTCGGATACCAATTAAATGCGCTGGGTTATGAAGTGGCGCTAGTGAAGCACAATCTTCAATACCACTGATCACATCTTCATTAATGATCACTGAGCGAGAATATTTTTCGCCACCATGAACGATACGATGACCGATAGCTTGAATTTGAGCTGCAAGCTCTGGCTGATCAGCAAGGATATTATTAACGATAAATTCAACTGCTTCACGGTGAGCAGTAAATGCGCCCAATTTAGCTTCATTTTTAGCGCCGTTAACTTTCCACTTTATGCGTGAATCTTCTAAACCGAAGCATTCAGCAAGTCCTGATATGTGATCATCACCTGAAACAGCATCAATAACAGCAAATTTTAAAGAAGAGCTACCGCAGTTGAGTACCAGTACGAGTTTTTCTGACATGTTGAGACCTTATTAGTCTGATCGAGCAAAATTAAAATTGATGTGAAATGTGTTATTTCAACTATCAATCATAGTTAATGATTTACTAAACAGCCGATAAATTTACCGTAAATTTGGGGCTCAATATCGCTGTGTGCTATGGTGCATATTTATTTCTAACTTGTAGGGCATACCGTTGAACGTAAACGTGTTCAAAATCATAGGTGACGGTCGACGTTACATGAAGACGTGGCCTATGGTTCGGCAACTTGGGTTTTATTTCCCTGAATATCGTGTTGTCAGAGCAACCCATCTTGGCATTTTATTGATGCCGTTATTTGCTATCTTGGCTGCTTGTAGCCAAGTGTATGTTAATGGCTGGGCGTTTTTACCCCAAGCTATTGCCTTAATGCTATTTTTTATCAGTTTGCCTATCCAAGGTTTACTCTGGCTGGGCTGGCGTGCTCGTCATCCTTTGCCGATAACCTTATTTGATTGGACAAATCAGTTAACCGCCAAAATGAGTTCAATGGGCATATCTTGCCAACCCCTTGGGGCTAAAGCGTGTTATTTAGATATGGCGCTGATACTCAAAATGGCATTTGAACGTTTAGATAAAAGTTATTGGGAGCAACTGTAAGTTTTTGCTCGCCAACGATTAATAATCTGCTTTAATTCCACGCTCAGTAAAGACAGCTTTTATGGCTTCCATAGTCTCTTTGCTGGGTGGCTTAATGTCTGTTAACGAATAGCTTTCACCAAATGCTTCCCACTTGTGCGTGCCAAGTTGGTGATAAGGCAATAATTCTACTTTTTCAACATTTTCCATAGGCTGTATGAAGTCTGCCAAAGCTTTCGCTGAGTCAATATCCTCAGTAAAACCATCAACTACTACATATCTCACCCAGGTTTTTTGATTGCGCTTCGCTAAATGTTTTGCAAACTGTAATGTTCGTTGATTACTCACCTTGGTTAAATCGATGTGCTTAGCATCATCCATTTGTTTTATATCAAGTAACACTAAGTCGGTATTGTCGAGTAATTCATCAATGACGGGCGTGTATTTACGCACAAAACCATTGGTATCAAGACAGGTATGCAGATCATTAGCTTTGCATGCTTTGAAAAGTTCGTTAACGAATTCAGCTTGAAGGATAGCTTCACCACCAGTGGCAGTTACTCCACCAGATTGTAGGAAAGGTTTGTAACTAATGATTTGGCTCATTAGTTCATCAACAGTGACTTCTTTGCCGCCGTCTAAATCCCACGTATCGCGATTGTGGCAGTATTGGCATTTCATTAGGCAGCCTTGCATAAAGGCGACATAACGAATGCCTGGACCATCAACGGTACCAAATGATTCTATAGAGTGGATACGACCTGTGGTCATGATGTCTCCAAACAAGCAAAAAAAGAGGTTGTACTCGTTTTTATTAATGAAACACTAATAAAGTTAAGTACAACCAATTTTAAGAATTATTACAAGCCTTTAGTGAAAGTACGTGTAATTACATCTTGCTGTTGTTCAGGTGTTAGAGCGTTAAAGCGAACAGCGTAACCTGAAACTCGAATGGTTAATTGAGGGTATTTCTCAGGGTTAACGATGGCATCTTCTAACATTTCACGGTTCATCACGTTAACGTTTAAATGCTGACCACCTTCGCTATTGGCGTTACTCATAAAGTAGCCGTCCATTAATGATGCTAAGTTGGCGCGGCGACCTAATTCATCTTTACCTAACGCATTTGGTACGATAGAGAAAGTATAAGAAATACCGTCTTGTGCATGAGCAAAAGGCAGTTTCGCTACAGATGTAAGTGACGCAATCGCACCGTTTTCATCACGGCCATGCATAGGGTTCGCACCTGGAGCAAATGGCGCGCCAGCTGGACGTCCATCAGGTGTCGTACCTGTTTTTTTACCATAAACCACGTTAGAGGTAATGGTTAAGATTGATTGCGTTGGAATAGCGTTACGGTACATTTTCTTAGTACGGATTTTCGCCATGAAACGTTCAACTAAATCACAAGCTATGTCATCTACGCGTGGGTCGTTGTTACCAAACTTCGGATATTCACCAGAAATATCAAAGTCAATAGCAATACCATCTTCATCACGAATAGGCTTAACAGTGCCAAACTTAATTGCAGATAAAGAATCCGCTGCAATAGAAAGACCTGCAATACCACATGCCATAGTACGACGTACATCACGGTCATGAAGCGCCATTAATGCAGACTCGTAAGAGTATTTGTCGTGCATGTAATGTATAGAATTAAGCGCTGTCACGTATTGTGTTGCTAACCAATCCATTAAGCCGTCTAAACGGTTCATTACATCATCAAAGTCAAGTACATCTGAAGTGATGGCATCTGCTTTAGGTGCGACTTGGATTTTTAACTTTTCATCCACACCGCCATTGATGGCGTAAAGCATGGTTTTTGCTAAGTTAGCGCGAGCACCAAAGAACTGCATGTGTTTACCCACAATCATCGGGCTAACACAACATGCAATAGCATAATCGTCAGATTCAAAATCTGGACGCATTAGGTCGTCATTTTCGTACTGGATAGAGCTAGTATCGATAGATACTTTTGCACAGTAGTTTTTAAATCCTTGTGGTAACGCATTCGACCATAAAACAGTAATGTTTGGTTCAGGGCTTGGGCCCATGTTGTATAGGGTATGTAAGAAACGGAAGCTGTTCTTAGTGACTAAAGTGCGGCCGTCTAGACCCATACCTGCAACTGATTCAGTTGCCCAAATTGGGTCGCCTGAGAATAATTCATCATATTCTGGAGTACGTAAGAAACGCACCATACGCAACTTCATCACAAAATGGTCAACCATTTCTTGCGCTTGTTCTTCAGTTAATACACCGTTAGCAATATCGCGCTCAATGAAGATATCGAGGAATGAAGAAGTACGGCCTAAAGACATTGCAGCGCCATTTTGGCTTTTCACTGCGGCAAGGTAACCAAAGTAAGTCCATTGGATGGCCTCTTTAGCATTGGTCGCAGGTAATGAAATATCACAGCCGTATTTTGCAGCCATTTTTTTCATTTGGCCTAAGGCGCGGTGTTGCTCAGCAATTTCTTCACGTAATTGCATCGTGTTTGATAAATCCTCACCCGCTTCAAAACCAGCTTGAAGTGAAGAGAATTGAGCAAACTTATCTTGCATTAGGTAGTCGATACCGTAAAGCGCGATACGACGGTAGTCACCAATGATACGACCACGGCCGTATGCATCAGGTAAGCCAGTCAATACACCTGATTTACGACATGCCATGATTTCTGGCGTGTAAATATCGAAAACACCTTGGTTATGTGTTTTACGTAGTTCTGAATAGGTGTACTTGATGTCTTCGTTTAATACGCGGTCATAAGCTTTGCAAGAACCTTCAACCATACGAATACCACCGTTAGGTAGCATGGCACGCTTTAAAGGAGCATCAGTTTGCAAACCAACAATGGTTTCTAACTCTTTGTTAATGTAACCAGCGTCATGAGAGGTAATGGTTGATACCATTTCAGTATCGAAATCAACAGGGGCATGTGTGCTATTCTCTTGCTTTATCCCTTCCATCACTTTGTCCCAAAGTGTGGTAGTTGCTTGAGTAGCACCAGCTAGAAAAGACTCGTCGCCTTCATAAGGAGTGTAGTTTTTCTGAATAAAATCGCGAACGTTAACTTCAGTTTTCCAATCACCAGCTTCAAAACCTTGCCAAGCGTTTGCAAATAATTCTGTTTTATCGGTCATGGTATTTTACCTTCTCGTCAATTAACTGTTGATCTGCCATTTAATGGTAATGGATAACTGTTACAACCAAGCTGGCAGTTCAAAAAATTGAGACCCCTATTAATGGATAATTGCAAGGGCATCTAATCTGTGTGCTAGCACCATAATATTTTTACAATGTCAGCGAAAATTTGTTAAATCATAAATTGGTAAGACCAATTTACCTGATGAATATTATCATAGCTTCTATGCAACATCACTTAATTAAATCAAAATTGAGTAAGATATCGACAAAAATGTTAGCTGGGTAACACTTTTTGAGCAAACAGTTTTCTATTTAGCCAAGAGTGACTACCCTTGCGACACTCCAAATGCACACTTTGTCATGCTTTCTTGTTGTGATGATGATTTGCTATACTGATATATAGCATTTTTTAGATAAGCTGATAGTTTATTAGCGATGTTTAATTGTAAATTTGTCAAAAGTGATTGAGTTTTGATACTGGTAATCTTGGTCTTACCAATTTACTTTTGTGAGTCTTGATAAGAGTGATGCGTGTTTATTTTGGGTTTCAATAATGGTTATCACAACACTCGTTGCATGATATTGATACGCCTAAAATGTGCATGGTAAGTGTTGTTTATTTTTAAAAAGCGATTTGAGGTTTTTATGCAAAAATTAACTGGGCAAGATCAACAGCAAGACGCTGAAATTGCCGATGAGATAACCCCAACATCGCATGAGCAGGTTAATTGCCCGCCGAAAACAGTGAATACCTCCCCAGCGCCATCAAATTCGACCTATCAGCAAGCTGAATCATTTGGCTTAGCCAAAATAGCCAAAAGCCCTTGGCAATCTTTTACTTTATCGATTTTTGCTGGTGCTTTTATTGCCATTGCCTTTGTATTTTATGTCACGGTGACGACAGGAAGCACCAGTGATTGGGGAATGACTCGTTTTATTGGCGGTCTGGCTTTCAGCTTAGGGCTAATTTTAGTAGTGGTATGTGGAGCTGAGTTGTTCACCAGTACGGTATTAACCTCAATCCCTTGGGCACAAAAACAAGTGAAAACATCAACCCAATTGCAATGCTGGGCGAGAGTTTATGCAGGCAACTTAGTTGGCGCCTTATTGATGGTGCTTCTGATTATGATGTCACGCATGTTCGAGTTAAATGGCGGGCAATGGGGGCTAAATGCACTTAATATTGCCCAACATAAAATACACCATACTTGGGTACAAGCTTTCACTTTAGGCATTTTATGTAACATGCTTGTATGTCTAGCGGTTTGGATGACTTTTGCGACAAAAGATTTACTGACCAAATCATTATTAATGATGCTGCCAGTTGCAATGTTTGTCAGTAGTGGTTTTGAACATAGCATTGCGAATATGTTTATGGTGCCATTAGGGGTTGCGATTCATGCTTTTGCTCCTGAAAGTTTTTATGTTGCGCTTAATATCAACCCAGAACAATATGCTGACTTAACTTTATTAAGCTTTGTGTTTAATAACCTTATCCCTGTGACATTAGGTAATATTGTTGGTGGTGGGGTCTTTATTGGACTTGGTTTTTGGTTAGTACAACAAGGGCAGTTAACTATTGGTTCGCAGGGTGCGAGTCATGGGTCCTTAGTGACTAAAGCGGAACAAAAAGATTCGCTAAGATAAACGTTATCAAATTACCCTCTTTTAAAAAGCCCAGCAAATGCTGGGCTTTTTGTATTGATTCATTCAAAACCAATTTAAATCAGCTAAGAGTGATCGATGTTAGCATCGCCAGTTACAACGCTATTTACAGCTAAGTGATTTACATTTAGACATTTTATAATTAGGCGATCTACCATCAATCCTCTTACAAACTTATGGCACATTAATTAATCGCTTGCTGCTTTACTGCCTGTTTAACAGTGCTTTTTAGATGATGCATAAAGTTTTTAAAATGTGGCATAAACTCGGCGAATAGTGGATGCTTGCGGTTTTGCATCATTATCGGGCCCAATAATCTTAATCCCAATGCCACTTTAGTGGCTTCTTGAGGCTCAAGGCCGCTGCCTTTTTGCAGTTTTTCAACGACATTCAGTACATCTTCTCTATCTTGAAATTCAAAATCTAACGTTTGACCGGTTTGGTTATCAGCTAGATTGATTTCTTCAATCGTAATACGGTACTGATGACCTTTGCGTAAAATCGTATTCATAATTAATACCTTTATATGTAGTGTGATACTGGATTTATCACGATAAAAAATGACTGATGATGTTTTGAATAACCAGGCTAAAATCAAGGTTAGCTTTTAAGAATGGCTTCGACTTTAGGCTTTATCGTTAATGAAACGGTTATCATCATGACAAGAGCAACGGGTATGGCTGCCAGCACGGTTTGCGACCATGCAGAAAGCAGGACAGACATATCATTGATTCCGATACTGTTAATGACAGTTGATAAGGCAATGCCCGATTCCATAAGACAGGCCATCGTGAGACCGATTAATACATTGCGTACTTTTTCACTTGTATGAGGCAGGTATTTCTCGGTGAGTTTGGTCAGTACCACCATTAATGTAAAACCGATTGGCATGATAGTGACCGCAGCTAAAGCAAAAGCAGAAAACCAGTCTGCAAAAAAGGTGTCACTCAAGCCAAGATTTATATAAGTCATGAAGCCTGTTAATGTGCCGCCCATGAGTGACATCATTCCCATAACTGTGAGTATTTTTACGATAATCGAGGCTTTTTGTTGACTCACTTTAGGCTCATTAACTTGTTCAATTTGCGAAGAGGTCATTACGGCTTGTGGATTCATTGTTATCCTCCTGTCTTGTGATTTGGTTTAATTTGGTTGATAATGTCAACTATATTCTTTTTTGGTTGATAATGTCAACTAGTTTTTGGTGGAGGTGAATTATGCAAGATCGAAAATCCTTAGAAGGTTTGTTTCAATTAGTACATGTATTGAAAAGGCAACTGCATGATAATATTGAACAACTTGATATAGATGTGGCGCCAATGCATGTCAGAGTGCTTAAAATAATTAATAAAAAATCACCGTGTACAGCGATAGACATTGCTAACTTCTTAAATCGAGATAAAGCCCAGGTAACAAGGTTACTGAACACGTTAATCACTCAGGGCTTGATTGTGAAAGAGCCGAACCCAGAAGATAAGCGCAGTCAATGTTTGCGTTTAACCGAAGAAAGTCAGCTTATCATGGGTAAGATTAATCAGATTGATAAACAGATATACCAACAAATGACGCAAGGGCTAGCTGATGATGAATTAACTCTTTTTCAAACTGTGGCGCAAAAAATGGTGGTTAATTTAAATACAAAGTGAATTTGAATCGCTGCTTAAATCTCACTGAAAATCAGATTGTCATTAATTAACTCAATTACGGTTTATTTTCGGTGCGATTTCAAAGCATATGGGAATTTTTTATTAGCTATTGTAGTATGCCAGTGTCGTAAAAATGCCTAATGTGTTGGCATTAATCCATATAACAATAACTTAAAAATGGACTGTAAATGAATTCGCCACATCAAGAACCAGTAACTTCCGACTCATCCCAAGGCTATTCGCCTCAAGCACATTCCACCAATTTGACGGGTAACACCACAAAGCAGATGCCAGATACCTTGGTGATTATCTTTTTTGTTGCTCTTGCTGCTGCGTTGCTGACTTATATTATCCCTATCGGTTCTTTTTCTACTCTAGATGCTCATTATGTTATCGACGGAGCAGAGAAAACACGCACGGTAATCGACCCTAATTCGTTTCAATATGCTTTAGATGACGCTGGCGAGCCTAAAGTTGAGCCTATCTCGTTGTTTAAAGGTCATGGCGAGGTTGGTTTTTTTAATTTTGCCTTTGAAGGTATGGTGTCTGGCTCTAAATGGGGCAGCGCCATCGGGGTGATTATGTTCATGCTCGTCATTGGAGGCTCCTTTGGCGTCGTGATGGCAACGGGCACCATAGATAACGGTATTTTGCGGTTAATTGATAAAACTCAAGGCAATGAAAAACTCTTTATTCCGGTGATATTCAGTTTGTTTTCATTGGGCGGCGCAGTATTTGGAATGGGCGAGGAGGCAATTGCATTTGCGATTATTATTTGCCCGTTAATGATTCGATTAGGTTACGACTCCATCTGCACTGTGATGGTGACTTATGTTGCAACTCAAATTGGTTTTGCCAGCTCTTGGATGAACCCATTTAGTGTGGCAATTGCACAAGGCATTGCTGGGGTGCCTGTACTTTCTGGTGCAGGTGTTCGTGCCATAATGTGGTTTGGTTTCACGCTAATTGGTATTGCTTTTACTATGCGTTATGCCAGTAAAATCCAACAAACGCCAACAGCATCTTTTAGTTACGAGTCGGATCAATTTTTCCGTGATAACCAGCAAGGTCATGTCAAAGACAGTCGTTTTAATCTTGGTGATATTTTAGTGCTACTGACTATAGTAGGCACAATTGCCTGGGTGATATGGGGCGTGATTGCACATGCTTGGTTTATTCCAGAAATTGCTAGCCAGTTCTTTACGATGGGAATTATCGTGGGGGTGATTGGGGTTGTATTTAACCTAAATGGTTTAAATATGAATAAGGTTGCAGTGAGTTTTAAGCAAGGTGCAGGCACGATGCTTGAGCCTGCAGTATTGGTAGGTTGTGCTTCTGGCATCTTGTTATTACTCGGCGGTGCTGGCGCTGCTGAACCGAGTGTTCTGAACACTATTTTGCACAGTGCAGGGAATGTCATTGGCCAATTACCTACAGCACTTTCAGCTTGGTTTATGTTGTTGTTTCAGTCGGTGTTTAATTTCTTTGTGACTTCAGGCTCTGGTCAAGCTGCGTTAACTATGCCCTTAATGGCGCCTCTTGCTGATCTTGTCGGAGTGACCCGTCAAGTTGCGGTGTTAGCGTTTCAGTTAGGTGATGGCTTTACCAATGTATTGGTGCCAACGTCTGCTTCTTTAATGGCGACGTTAGGGGTATGTCGTGTTGATTGGGGCAATTGGTTTAAGTTTATTTGGCGCTTTATGGTGGGCTTATTTGTACTATCTAGTATGACGGTTGTTGCTGCTCATTACTTTGGGTTTAGTTAATCAAAGCCATAAAAAAACGGCATCAGATACTTTTGATGCCGTTAGAGTCGGGAGACACTTAAAGTTGTATTACATTAACGCTAGAACTTAACTTCACCTTCAACAAACCATTCACGTCCGCGAGCGTTGTAGACGCTACGAGGGTAGTGAGGCCATGATGTGTTAGTTGGGTCAAAGTTAGGACCTACGTCAAATAGGTTGACGATACCAGCCGTTAACTTCATGTTATCTGTGAAGTTATAAGCCGATGTTAGATTCCATTTAGTCTGTGATGCGACTTCTAAATCTTCTTCGCTGAACTCGTCATCATCAATGAATGAGCTGTAAGACACACCGTGCATACGTGCTGTATGGTAAGCACCTAGCGTGGTTTCAAAGTCATTAATGAAGTAAGTGAAGATCATGTTGGCACGGTACTGAGGTAATCCGCCGTCTTCAATGTCGTCATCAACATCTGAAGTTGGGTTTAACTGACCTTCAGATAACAAAATGTAAGTACCATTAAAGTTAACTCGTAATTCCCCCATATCATTGAAGTCCCAGCTGTAACCAGCTGTTAAATCAATACCACGCACTTTTTGATACGCTAAGTTTTGAGCCACAGTGTTGATGTGAGTGATTGTGCCACTTGCATCACGAGTGATCATATCTTCATAGGTGTCGTATTCTTGAGCGGCAGTCGAAGCGCTAATATCGCTTACCATGTCGTCAAGTTTCCATTCCCATAAGTCAATCGATGCTTCTAAGCTATCGCCACCCCAAACTGCACCGATGTTAGCTGTGTAGCCTGTTTCTGCTTCTAGATCTTTGTTTGCACCAGTTGTGGTGTCAATGTGAAGCTCATTACAAATTTCATTGATGGTTGGATCAGGGTTAGTAACACCAGGCTGTCCGCCCATTGCTTGACACTGTTTAAAGTCGATAACTGTAGTGAAGCCGTTTGTCGCATCGCCGTATACACGGTGCATATCAGGGGCACGGAATACGCTACTCCAAGAACCACGAACCAATAACTCGTCAACAGGACGGTATTCTACGGTTACTTGTGGTGATAAATTACCACCAAAGTCGCTGTAGTGATCGTAACGAAGCGCCGCAGCGATTGTTAATTCGTCCATTAATGGGACACTTAATTCTGCATAAGTTGCCCAGAAATCACGTTCGCCAGCACCAGATGAACCACCTGTTGTTAGCACTGAACCATTTTGGGTTTCAGAATCAGATTCTGTTTCATAGTCTTGTTCTGTGTATTCAGCACCAAATGCAAACATCGCATCGCCATCAGGCATTTCAAACGCCATACCTGTGATGTTTGCTTGAACGTTCTTTTGAGTAGACTGAGCACGCTCAAATGGAGAGTAAGACGCTGCTTCAACATCTTCGTCAGACATGTTTTCAAGTAATGAATTACCGTTTTCACCTGCTGTGATGTAATCGAACATGCCACCAACAGTTGCAAAACCGCTGCGATAAACATCGACGTTGGTACGACCGTAGTTTACAGACATATCCCAATCGTACTCATCAGCTAAAACGCCTTGAAGACCTGCTGAGAAAAAGTAGTTATTGGTGTTCGTTTCGCCACTACGGTTATCAAATTCGTGTAGACGTCGAACATAGTAGTAATCGCCATCAGTGGCATTAGCGAAGTCACCACCAAGCCCGGTTGATTTGCTGAATGTCTTGCTCATCAAATCGCCGTAGCTCACGGTTAAGTCATCACCTGAAACATTGATATCGTAATCATCAATTGCCATTGGTTCAAAGTTGGTGGTTGATTTAGCGTTAGCAAAATCAAGACGACCTAAGAAAGTGATATCGTCAGATAGTTCATAGTTAAAGTTAGTCGTACTGATAAAGCGATAGCTTTCTGGCTCTAAGTCACGCCATTCTGAACGGTCAAAACCACAAATGCTGCGTGCATCATCCCAGAAAAAGCCGCCATCAGTACATTCTTGAGGCGACAGTGAACGAGCCCCTGTGCCTGTACCGGCAATACGCGCACCATAAGAGCTGTATTGTGAGTAGTCACTGTGTGGCACTTTATCAGTGTGTAGGCCGAAGTTTTCACGATCTGTGGCTTGTAATGCTTCATTGCTACTGAACTCAATGAAGGTTGATACGTTGCCTTTCTCGTTTGAAGAACCTAATGAAAGCGCGATACGGTCATTCATTCCGCCGCCTTCCATAGTATCGCCATGACGATATTTAAGGGCTGCACCGTCAAAATCTTTTTTCAAGATGATGTTAATCACACCGCCAACAGCATCTGCACCGTAAACTGCAGAACCACCAGATTGAAGAACCTCAATTCTTTCAACTGCTTCCATTGGTAAATTAGCTGTATCTACGAAGTTATCCGTTCCGCCTGCTGGTTTTGGGTACTGATTTAAGCGCTTACCATCAATAAGCGTTAATGTACGGCTTGCACCTGCGTTACGTAAACTGATTGAAGATGCTGCAGGAGTGAAACCATGGACTTCTTGAGTTGTCATGGCTCCTGTGGTCGACGTTAAGTTTTGCAGTGCATCTTGGATAGTGGTAAAGCCTTGCTTTGCCATATCGTCTGCACTAAGAACAGTGACAGGTGTCGCTGTTTCTAAGTCGGTACGTTTAATACGTGAACCAGTAATTTGAATGCGTTCTACATCTGCACCTTCTTCAGCAGCTAGCACTACTGGAGAACTTATCGCTGCGGTGAATGCTCCGCCAACCAATGCTATGCGAATTGCATTGGCTACTTTTGAATTAAGCTGCATCTCATCTCTTCCTATATTGATTTTATCAAAGCCGCGTTTTTAATTAGTAAATCTCTTTGTTGACTTGTAAATGGGGTTAACAGGTCTTTGCGGAAGATGGATAAAATCATACTTAAATAACATTGGCAACATGGCTGTTACAGGGTTAAGTTGTTATTTTTGTTATAATTATGTCTTGTTTTTGTTTTTAAAGTTAACATAGACTTTTGGTGTCACATATTGTTACGAACGCTAAGAGGGTGTAACTGAATAGGTAAAGCTTGGGCGGGTTGTTTTTTGAGCGCAAATGTGGATTTTTTGTGTAACTACGGTAAAGAAATGTCGTGCATGATTAGCTTCAACTAAAGTGCTGACGTTTGAAGATGTTGCAAAATGTATTAGCAAAAAGGCGTTAATTTTAATGTTGCTAAATTGATTTTGTGAGGTTAATCACGATTTAACAAGTGCTGTATGGCAGATGTTTACTGGATTTGTAGGCAATACCGCTTGAATGTAAATGTTAAATTTAATTCAAGCGCTTGCCAATATGGAGAGATTTTAACGTAATTACTCAATGGTGTTACAGTTTGATAAGTGTAAACAATGAGGAGTTTTAGCTTATGGTTTTACCTTACAGCGTAATAAGGTGTGCCCTAAGCCAATATTGTCGATGTCTTCATCAACGTAAAGACCTGCTTCACTGATCATCTTTAACATATCTTTACTGTGATACATACGGCTATAGCCATTCGCTATTGCGGTAAAATAAAGTGATGTGGCGTTTACGCAATATGCTCCCGCCTCGTAAGGTTGCCTGTCCCAGTAGGTTTCTAAAATACACAGTTCACTGTTAGGTTTCATTGCGGCAACTGTGCGTTTTAAAATGGTGATAATTTGCTGCTTTGAAAAACAGTCCAAGAACTGACTCATCCAGTATAAATCACCGCCTTCAAAAAATGGTTTGTTTGGGTCTAATAGGTCTGTTTCAAATGGAAACACTCTATCATCGACCATATTGTTACGTGCGTTTTCCATCGCTACGGCTAGTTGCCCTGGTAGATCCATGATGGTGACGTTGACGTTTGTATCATAGCCAGTACAAGCGAATGCCCATTTACCAGTATTGCCACCGACATCGACTATATGTTGTGGCTGAGATTTGAAAATCATCGGCAGTAAACTGTCAAATGCGTGGTCTGAATAATAATGGTCAAATTCAAACCAACTACGTTTTGTCTGTTCTGGCAGTTGGCTTAATCCTGGGTAAATGGTGTCCCAGTCTCCTAAGTGTTTTAATCCCGCTGCGTTGCCTTGTTTAAGCGATGCTTCTAGCTCAAATAAACCTTGATAACAAACATCATGGATAAAGTTTAGGTTCTTGGATGCCATATCGTCATGCAGTAAGAAATATCCTGTTTTATCTAACCGATATAACTCATTTTTACACCAAAATATCCCCATGCTTAATCCCATATCCAGTAACACGTGAATGGCGTATTCAGAAAGGTCATTGTTGTTAGTTAATTCTGTAAGGCTGATACCCGTTTCTCCAGCATGATCGATTTGTGCAAGTAAGCCAAACTGGCTTAAACAACGGGCCACTTGGAAACTAACAGGAGCGAAGGCAATTTTTTGGGCTTCAAACTTAGCGTCATAAGCGGATATAGATTTAGGAGATTGGTAAAAAGACATATAGGGATGTTGGGATGATTAGAAAATTTCGGCGATAGTATCAGACACAACAAAAGCAAATTTTGATCTAGCTCTACAGTTATAAAAAATATCGATACGACAGCGAATTAATCTTGGTTATCAATGTTTAGTATAGGAGTTGATAGCGACAATCAGAAGTGTTCTTCAATGTCGGTGTGCTAAGAATGCGACGGACAAATTGTTGTAATGAACAGTGTTCGTCGTTTTTGAAACAGGTTAAGTGATGCTTGTGAAATGTTATAGATATTAAAAAGCCCAGCAATTGCTGGGCTTTTATTAAAACAATCTTTGATTGTTTATTATTGTACGTTTTCGCTGTCACCAAATGCGCCAGCAAATAGTGCAGATGAAAGGTAACGTTCTGCTGCAGATGGCAGGATTACAACAATGTTCTTACCTGCAAATTCTGGCTTTTCAGCAATGCGGTTTGCAGCTACAACTGCAGCACCTGAAGAAATACCCACTAAGATACCTTCTTCTTCCATTAGGCGACGAGCCATAGCAATAGCATCTTCGTTGCTGACGGCTTCTACTAAATCAACCATCTCTAAATCTAGGTTACCAGGGATAAAACCTGCGCCAATACCTTGGATTTTATGTGGTCCAGGTTGAAGTGGTTGGCCTGCTTTTGCTTGTGCAATAACAGGAGAGTCAACAGGCTCTACTGCAACAGAAACAATATCTTTGTTCTGTGCTTTAAGGTAACGACTTACACCTGTAATAGTACCACCAGTACCAACACCTGCTACAAATGCTGCAACGTCACCGTCAGTATCGTTCCAGATCTCTGGACCCGTTGTTTTCTCGTGGATCTCAGGGTTAGCTGGGTTACTGAATTGACCAAGAATTAAGTACTTAGCAGGATCTGATTGACGAATTTCTTCGGCTTTATCAATAGCACCTTTCATACCTTTAGCGCCTTCAGTTAACACAAGGTTAGCACCAAGTGCTTTAAGCAACTTACGACGCTCAAGGCTCATTGTGTTTGGCATAGTAAGGGTAAGTTTGTAACCACGAGCAGCTGCAACATATGCAAGTGCAATACCTGTGTTACCAGAAGTTGGCTCTACTAATTCTACTTCTTTTGTTAGGGTGCCTTTTTTCTCAGCATCCCAAATCATGTTCGCACCAATACGGCACTTAACACTGAAACTTGGATTACGTGCTTCAACTTTGGCTAACACTTTACCATTGCTTACTCGATTAAGGCGCACTAGTGGGGTATTACCTAGCGTATATGAATTGTCTTCGTAAATGTTGCTCATGGTTTGCTCCTATGTTGGCATTGTCTAATGATAATCGGTTTAAGAGGCTTTAACAGTGATACTTTGTTATTCGTTATTCCTTTTAGTTATTAAAGTTAACTCAATTATAATAATAAAGCATCTGCTTATATAACAATGTCTTAGTTAAGCACGCTTCAATGAGCTCGATGGTCTGACCATCGCTAAATCAGCATTTTGTGCTTAGCGATTACTAAAGATAGTAATAGACTGACATTACAAAAGCGCAATTCATCCTTTCTTATTGGGTGTAATGAACAAAGTCATTATTTGTTCAACACGTAAGCTTCAGCTCAAGATTCAACACCGAGATGAATTGTTGTTTTCACCAAATTGATACGGCAGATCTAATATGAACAAAGTGGTTATTTCAGGTAGCGGCCTTTACACACCGCCATTTAGCGTAAGTAACGAAGAGTTAGTGTTAAGTTTTAATACCTATGTAGACGAATTTAATGCGCAGCACAGTACCGAAATTGAATCTGGTGAGCTTGCCGCTTTATCGCATTCTTCAGCTGAGTTTATTGAAAAAGCATCAGGGATTAAAAGCCGGTATGTGATGGTCAAAGATGGGATTTTAGATCCTAAAGTGATGATGCCATTAATTGCCGATAAACCATCAGATGCGCTTTCAATGCAGGCTGAAATTGGCATTAAAGCCGCTCAACAAGCATTAGAGCAAGCTCAGCTTAATGCAGAAGATATTGACTTGGTGATTGTAGCATGTGCTTACACGCAACGTTCTTATCCTGCTATTGCGATTGAAATTCAACAAGCAATGGGCACTAAAGGTTTTGCCTATGACATGCTGGTGGCGTGTTCATCAGCGACCTTTGCGATTGTTAATGCTGTAAATGCAGTCCAATCAGGTACTGCATCAAGAGTATTAGTCATTAATCCTGAGATTTGCTCACCGCAAGTGAATTATCGGGATAGGGACAGCCACTTCATTTTTGGCGACGTGGCAACAGCTGTTGTGGTTGAACGTGCATCGCTTGCTCAATCTGAACATGCATTTAATGTACTTTCTAGCCAATGTTTTACCGATTTTTCTAATAATATCCGCAGTAATTTTGGCCATATTAACCGCTGCGATCCGAACAATGCTGAAAAACCTGATAAATTTTTCCATCAGCAAGGTCGAAAAGTATTCAAAGAATTATTGCCAATGATCTACCAACATTTAGATAAACAGCTGGCAGAAGAGCAGATCCAAGCCAATGAATTTAAGAGGTTATGGCTCCACCAAGCAAATATTAATATGAATATGTTTGTAGTTCGTAAACTTCTCGGTGATAATGTTACAAAATTGAAAGCCCCAGTGGTGTTGGATGAATATGCTAATACTGCTTCAGCCGGGTCGATTATTGCATTTCATAATTATAATCAAGATTTTACGACTGGTGATTTAGGGCTGCTTTGTTCATTTGGTGCTGGCTATTCTATTGGGAGCATCATTTTAGAAAAGACCTAATAATAAATAGGTGAATTAATTGCGTATATTGATTGTTGAAGATAACGAAGCTGTATCTAAAGTACTTCGGCATTTGTTAATGCAAGAGCTGCATTGTGAAGTTGATATTGCGGCAGATGTTTCATCAGCGAATGCCTTACTAGAACAACATTCCTATTTTGTTGTGGTTGCCGAATTGAACCTACCAGATGCACCAGATGGCGAAATTGCCCAGCTGGTGCTGATGTCTTACCAAACTCCTTGTATTGTTTTATCTTCAAATCTTGATGCTCGTCAGCGTAAAAAATTGCTTAAATTGGGTATTGCTGACTACGTGTTAAAAGAAAATCGATTCAGTTATGAGTATGTGGTTAAGCTTGTGGCGAGGTTGGATCAAAATCAACATGTCAAAGTGTTGGTGGCAGACGACTCAGTAGTGAGTCGTAAGTTCGTTAAGGTTTTACTTGAGCAGCAACTTTTTACTGTGCTCGAAGCCTGTGATGGCGCAGAGGCAATAACGGTATTAAATGAAACTCCTGATATTCAATTGCTGATCACTGATTACAACATGCCTAATGTTGATGGCTTCGAGTTAATTCTAAAAGTACGCGAAAAGTTTAGCCGTGAAGATTTAGCCATTATTGGTCTTTCAAATGACACGGATGAAAGTCTGTCTGCACGTTTCATCAAGAATGGCGCTAATGACTTTTTGCAAAAGCCGTTTGTCCACGAAGAGTTTCATTGCCGTGTGTTAAATACGCTTGACTCATTAGACATGATCCGCAGTTTATGGGAACAAGCTAACCGAGATTATTTAACTAAAGCCTATACTCGACGTTACTTTTTTACCCAACATGAAAAAGATGTCTCTGATGCTGGTCAATTTGCATTGGGCTTAATTGATATCGACTTTTTTAAAAAGGTCAATGACACTCACGGACATGATGTGGGCGATCAAGTGTTGTTTGAGTTTGCTAAACGACTTAAAAATGCTTTCGGACAACACTTTACTGTTGCAAGGTTTGGCGGTGAAGAGTTTGTCGTGGCTTTTAAAGGACTTGATGGTGACCGTGCATTCACAGTGATGGATAAATTTAGACAGCAAGTTAATTCTCAGCCTTTTATCACTGACGCGGGTGAGCTAACGATTAGCTTTAGTTGCGGTATTGCCAAAGCGGAGTCGACCGATACTAACTTAGATACTTTATTACATCGTGCTGATTTGTGTTTGTATGAAGCAAAAGAAGCTGGACGAAATAAAGTGGTGTTATAAGCTCGCTTTATTGTTTATATAGTTATAAAAAAGGACTGCTTCGGCAGTCCTTTTTGATTCATTAACCTAAGGTTTGACTAGAGCAACCAAGCGTAACTGACTTTCATAAAGTAGGTTTTATCTTTTTGAGTTAATGAGTCAATGTCATCGGTAGAAATTAATCCATCAGAGTAGCCTAAATAGAATACCGACTGAGGATTGAGTTTATAGCCGTATAAAATCTCGTTGCCTAAATTTTGATATTGTTCATTGGGTGATTGATATTGATATAAGTCTGGGTCGCGCTCAATATCAGTATAAACACTCGATAAACGTAAGAAACTGTTTAAGGTTATTTGCCAATTTAAGCGTAAATCAGTTAGATTAGCGGTAAATAATCGACCTTCATCCACATCAAGCGCTTGGTATTTATGGTCTATATCTAAAATAATTGAATCGGTAATTTTCCATTCAAACGCAGGGTTAAACATCGTCACTGTCGCAGGGCGATCATTGGCGTAATCAATATCGTCACCATAGTTGCTATCGAACTCGATTTTTAACGAGTCGAATGGCACAAAGTTAGTGTAAAACCACATTAGGTCGATGGTATACATGCTTGTATTGCCATCAATAGCAAGTGAAGAACTATCAAGACGACGACCAACACGATCTTTGTGGACAATACCTGTAGCAATATAACTTTGCCAGCCACCTTCAAAGCTCACTGATAGTTCGGCTTCTTGTTCAATTTTTTCATTATTTTGATTATGAGTAATATCCCAATCACCACCAAACTGGATCTTGCTAAAGAAGTTGTCCGTTGGGTACCAATAGTAATTACCACCAGCAACAAACTTACTGGCGTCAATGCGTTCAATAAAACCTAAGTCTGCTCGAAAGTCTTCGCCAGTGGATTCATAGCGTGAAAATGCCCGCCAATTTCGGCGTTCATGGTCATAACTGATGCGATACATGCTGTCAGAAAAGTTACCTTGCTTTTTGGTTCGCAGTACTCGTTCGTTATAATCACAATTGCCGATTTCACAGCCTTGTGGGGGAGTTGAGCAGTCATCGCCGTTACAAAACTGCTGAAAGAAATCTTCAGGATATTCGGTATCAGAAAAGACATATTGTGCAGTAAATGTATCTTGTTTTGTCGGTTGCCATTTGGTGTCAACACTGGCGACATAGTTATGGTAGTTATCTGATTGTTTTGCGGTAACTAAGCCACCAAAAGAAAGCTCACTGCTTGGGTCAAAGCGATATCGTGCTGCAAGGTTATAGCTTTCTTCATCTATGGTGGCGACGTCTGAGCTTAAGTTTCCTGGTACTAGAAACTGGGTTTGTTCATCGTTTGCCGCTAATACAGCAATGGTATGGTCGTCAGTTTTACTCGTTAATTTAAGTCCATAATCTGGCGAACTAATATTTCGAGTGTGTAATAGGCTTAATTGAGTATCGAAATAGTCTTTGTTATCTAAAAAAAATGCCCGTTTTTCAGGGTAAAACAATGCGAAATTATTATTCACATCGAGTTGACCTGAATCTGCCTCGACTTGAGAAAAATCAGGATTAATTGTGGCATTAAGCAAGGTTGTCGGGGTAATACCCCAACGTAAATCTAATCCAACCTCAATATCATCTTCATCTTGCCATGGCTGATTTGGATTCAATTCTCGTTGGCTATTTCTCGCTGCAACAATAGATGGGGTAATTTGAATATCTTGGCCTTGCTGCGCGCCAGCTAATCCTGTTGCAGTGCCTAATTGACATAGTTGACATGATACGTTTCTATCAATTTTGTTGGTTGATAAACGGTGAGTTTCATTGCGAGGGTAAAATCTGACTAGTTCTATCCCCCAAGTTTGAATGTCTTTCTTATCATCAAAGTTAAATAATCTAAGAGGCAGTTCGATTTCTACTTGGTAGCCTTGCTCGGTTAATTTACCCGCGCTATACCAAATCCCATCCCATGCATCACTTTCTTGGCCAGTGAGCTCATTTTCAATAGAGTCATTTTGAACGCCATAAGGGTTGACGAAAAATTGATAAGCCAGACGGGCATTATTGAATGTATCTAACTTAATGCCGACTTGATCATCACCCCACGAATTATCACGATCACGCAAATTAGCGCGAATTTGGGAAGGGTTATTGTCATGGGCTGTAAAGGCAACAAATAGGCTGGTTTCAGTTGCGAATATTTTGGCATCTGTTGTTACTAATGCGGCAATGTTCTCACCCGGAGAGGTTTCGTATTTTAGTTGAATATTGGCGGCTTGTTGCCACTGTGGCTCATTGAATTCACCATCTATCTCAGCGTGTTGAGTTAATGTCGGAATCGTGACATTGAATTGCTGAGGATCGCCAGCATTTACTGGGGTACTTAAACTGAGGGATGTGGCAAAGAAGCCTGATAAAAGAGTATGAAAATAAACAGTTTTATTCACAATATACGTAAGAATTATGATGAGTTTGAGCAATTGTCGCAAAATCCATCGATAAGATCGTTAACTATTTGTGTTTAAATGGTTTCAAATTGTAACCAATTTGTTTTGCTTGAGTGTGAGGTCGTTGTCGCGTTGCTAGATTAGGCAAGTTTTAGCGTTGTTTGTTTTGTATCGACTCGTTTGTTTAAGGGGGATTAATCAAGCTTAGACTTTAGACCTGTATATATTAGTTCTGTAAAAAAATGCCCTAAGCAAGCTTGGGCATTTTTATTAGGATAGGGGGCGTATAGGTTATTCGGGAGCGATTTCTGGATGTTTATACGCTTCACGGTATTTATCGACCCACATGGCTGTTGCACCACAAACCGCCACAGGCATCACGATAAAGTTAACGATAGGTATCATTGAAAATAAAGTCACCGCTGCGCCAAAACTGTAGCTGGTGCCTTTAGTTTGAGCTAAAGCAAATTTCATATCATTAAAAGGGACTTTGTGATTATCAAAAGGAAAATCACAATATTGAATCGCCATCATCCAAGCACTAAACAAGAACCAAAGGATAGGCGCTGCAGTTTGACCAACAACAGGTACAATAAATAGCACTAAAAAAAGTAATGCTCTTGGTAGATAGTATTTAAGCTTAATCCACTCTCGTCCTAGGATCCGCGGTAAGTCTTTTATAAGATCAACTGTAGTCCCAGAATTGAGTGGTTTACCCGTTAGATGCATTTCAACTTTTTCGGCAAGCAGTCCATTGAAAGGGGCTGCAATCCAGTTCATCACAGAGCTAAATACAAATGACATCACCACTAATAAGCTGACGATTGCGAGCGGCCACAAGAAAAAGTTAAGCCAAGTCAGGTATTCAGGTATTTGGCTGTTCATCCAACCAAAGAGTTCATCGAGTTTGCCGACAGCAAAATAAATTGCTGTTGAAAATAAGACTAAGTTGACCATTAAGGGAATAAACACAAAAGTACGTAGCCCTGGCTGTTTTATCAGCTTAAAGCCATCAATAAAATAATTTACACCACTTTTAACGGGTTTGATTGCCATTCATTACATCCTTGAAAAAACTACTTATTACTGATTGTGGTGACGCATTGCTCGGAAAACAAGCCTTAAAGTGTGTTTAAGTCATAAAAATCGTTACAAAATGCAGCGCGATTGGTAAAGTTAGCTGTATATCTGATTCATACTTTTATATCACTTACTTATCCTAACGGAACGACGACTTAAGCAACATGCGATTAAAACAAATAAAACTTGCTGGCTTTAAGTCGTTCGTTGACGCAACCAAAATTCCCTTTAATCAACCATTGACTGCCATTATTGGTCCAAACGGCTGTGGTAAATCCAATGTGATTGATGCTGTACGCTGGGTGTTGGGTGAAAGTAGCGCCAAGCATTTACGTGGCGACTCGATGATGGACGTTATATTTAACGGTTCAAGCGCCCGTAAACCTGTATCAGTGGCCAGTATTGAGCTGAGTTTTGAAAATATAGATGGCCGACTTGCAGGTCAATATGCCAGTTATCAAGAGATCACTGTTAAACGTCAGGTGAGCCGTGATGGCGACTCTAATTATTTCCTTAATGGTCAAAAGTGTCGCCGTAAAGATATTACTGACTTATTTATGGGGACAGGTCTTGGTCCCCGCAGTTACGCTATTATTGAGCAAGGCACCATTTCACGGCTTATTGAATCAAAACCCCAAGAGCTTAGAGTATTTATTGAAGAAGCGGCGGGAATATCTCGTTACAAAGAGCGTCGCCGTGAAACTGAAAATCGGATCCGCCATACCCGTGAAAATCTTGAACGGCTGAGCGATATTCGCTTAGAGCTTGGCACTCAGTTAGAAAAACTTGACCAACAGGCTCAAGCGGCCAAGCAATATCGTGAACTTAAGCAGCAGGAGCGTGACTTTCATGCTCAATTGCTGGTGATGCGATATCAAGAACTGCAAAGCCAAAGTGATAATATTGCGACTGAAATTAATCAGCTTGAGTTATCTATTGCGGCAGAAAAAGCCCAAGGTGAAACCACCGAACTTACACTAACTCAGCTAAAGGCCCAACTCACTGACTTATCAGATAGTGAACAAAAGCTCGTTGAGCAGTATTATCAAGCGGGGACAGAAATTGCCAAGCTTGAGCAGCAATTGAAGCATCAACAGCAACAAGACACCCAGCTTGAGCAGCAATTAGCTGATGTGACGAAACAACATCAAGAAGCCAGCAATGAGTTGCAAACATTATCAGTACAAGAACAGCAACTGACGTCAGAAATTGAGTCTTTAACGCCACAGCTTAGTAGTGCAAATGAAGAATTAGCTATCATTGATGAACAACTGCAAGAAGTTGATGAAAAAGCTGCAGGGCTGCAACAGCACCTGAGTATTCTGTCTGATACGGTGTCAAATGCCAAAATGGAAGCGGCGTTAACTCAAAACAAATTGCAGCATCAGCAGCAAAGTTTATCTGTGTTGCAGCAACAGCTAATTACGTTAAAAGCTGAGCAACAACACAACACTGATGAAAATAATCATGCAGAGCTAGCGGCGTTAGATGAACAGATTACATCACTAACCCAAGAGTTAGCACTAGAAGATGACATCAAACATCAGTTAACTGAACAGATAGAAGATAAGCAACAATCACTGCAGCAAGTATCTGAACAGTATCAGCAAAATAAGCAACATTTAACCTCACTAACTGCCCGCCATGAGTTGATTGATCAATGGTTGAGTAACAATCAGCCTGAGCATCAACAAGCCTTATGGCAGGTGATTAATGTCAGTCCAGGTTGGGAGCAAGCAGTAGACTTGCTTTTACAGGGCATTTTACAGACAGAAGTCAACGCTTTTGATAATTGGGATGAACGAGGGTTTGTCAGCTGTGATAAAGGTTGGAGTCAGGCTCAAATTCAAGCGCCGGTGAATCTTGCACCTTGGCTTGAACAGGTGGTTTGGGTTGATTCCATTACCGAGGCAAAATTAATACTCGAACACCCAAATGCTAATACTGAGTTTGGTGACAACTCTTTATCTCGTGGCAATTCTGTATCTCGTGAGAATAGAATGTCCCGTAACACCATTATTGCTACCAAAGACGGCTATCTCGTCGGTCAAGGTTTTGTCATTAGTAAATCAGAAGGTCAGCAATCTGAGCTTGCACTTAAAAATGAAGCTGTGCAACTCGACGCAGAAATAACTAAACTGCAGCAAACGCTGCTCGCTGAACAAATTGCAGTGAGCGAGCTTACTCAGCAAGTGGCGGATGTTCACGGACAAATGGCAGCGTCTCAAGCTAAGTGCCATCAGTTGCAGCTTAATTGCAGTAAATTTGAGGCACAGAGTCTCAGCTTACAAAAACAGCAAAAAGAAACACAGCGACGCAAAAGCAATTTAGATCAGCAAGTCGTCAATTGTCAGCAACAAATAGAGCAAGGGCAGTTAACTGTCGCACAGCTATCCAGTGAAGTTGAACAGTTAACCGGTCAGCACCAACAGCAGTTGACGCATCAGCAACAAGCAAATCAAGACTGGCAGACAGCGAATCATCAATTGCGTGAATGCAAATCGAAACGTAGCCAGCAGGAACGTGAAGTTAATCAGTTACAACAAAAGTCACAGACGTTACAAACTCAATCAGCGGTGACTTCTGCGCAATTAAGCAAGCAACAGCAAGTTTGCCAAGGACTTGCTGAAAAAACGGAACAGTTGCGATTGCTGCAAAAACAAACAAATGAAACCTTGGGCGATCAGCAGTTAGCCCAGTTACAAAATCAACTATCGCAGCAATTAGATAGCCAACAAACAAAGCAACAATTGTTAAATTCCAACAGGACGCAACAAGCTGAGTTGCAAACACGTGTCGATAGTGCGGTATTGATTCAAAAACAACAGCTTGGTGCACTTCAAAACTTGACTCAATCGCTCAGCGGGTTAAAGTTACGGCGTGAAGGTTTAAAAGGTCAAGCTAACGGTCAATACCAATTACTCGAAGAGCAACAAATTACTATTCAGGCGGTACTCAAAGAGATACCTGAAGGGGCTAAAGTTGGCGCTTGGCAAAAGAGTTTAGATAAAGTCAGGGCGCGAATAAGTCACTTAGGGGCAATTAACTTAGCCGCTATTGAAGAGTTTGAGCAGCAAAGCGAGCGAAAAGCCTACTTAGATAATCAAGATAATGATTTAAACAAAGGCTTAGCCAGTCTTGAAGAAGCAATAAGAAAAATTGATAAAGAAACACGTAGTCGTTTTAAAGTGACATTTGATGCGGTAAATGCGGACTTATCGAGGTTGTTTCCTAAAGTTTTTGGTGGTGGTAAAGCGTATTTAGCATTGACCGACGACGACTTACTTGAAACTGGAGTGACCATTATGGCGCAACCTCCAGGTAAGAAGAATAGTACGATTCACCTTCTTAGTGGTGGAGAAAAAGCGTTAACCGCTTTATCATTAGTATTTGCCATATTTAGACTTAATCCTGCACCATTTTGTATGCTCGATGAAGTCGATGCACCACTTGATGACGCCAATGTTGAGCGATTTTGTCGTTTACTCAAAGAGATGTCACAGAGTGTGCAGTTTGTTTATATCAGTCATAATAAAATAACCATGGAAATGGCTGATCAATTAATAGGTGTCACTATGCATGAACCGGGAGTTTCACGTATAGTCGCAGTAGATATCGATGAAGCGGTGGCACTAGCCGACGCGGATTAAACAGGATTACAGGGTTACCAATGGAAGATTTTCAACTGGTTTTGTTTGTACTGGGTGCAATAGCGATAATTGCAGTACTGGTTCATGGTTTTTGGTCTATTCGTAAACAACAACCAAAAAGCCTAAAAGACAACCCAATGACGGGTTTTTATAAAGACCAAGCTCAGCAGCGAGATTCTCAAGGGTTTGATGCTGACGGTATTGGCGAAGTTCGTCGAGTTAAAGTGGACAGTGATACAAGTGAAGGCGCTAAAGTAGAACCAAGCCCAATCCCTACACCTTCAGGCCATCAACCCGACAATAATGATGTTGAAATCAATGAAGTGGGATCTAAAAAAGGCATTGGTTTACAAAATCAATCTGCGGTTAATACTCAAGCGCCAAGTTATCATCCTGAGCGTAAAGAGCCTGTACTGAAAGTAAGCGAGCCAGTTCAAGAAACTATTGCAGAAATTCAACCTGCAGTTGAAGAGCATGTGCCAACTCAGCAAGCGTTGTTTGCAGAAGACTCTTATTCTCAACCACAATCGAGCCAAGTGGAAACCATGACGACCGCTGACGTTGAGCCTGCAGAGAGTAAGCAAGAAGCGAGTGTCGCTCAAGCGGCAGTAAATGAGACAGTTAAACCAACATTGCAAGAGACGACTTCGCAAGATGCTGTGATAGACACAGCAGAACCAGAAGAGCCGTTAGGTGAGCCTCAAGATGTATTAGTGCTTCATGTGGTTGCTCGTGAAGGTGAACAAATGCATGGTGCTGAGCTATTACCAAGCTTGCTGTCATTAAACTTCAAATTTGGCGACATGGATATTTTCCACCGTCACTTAGATAATGCTGGCAACGGCAAAGTACTATTCTCGATGGCAAACATGCTTAAACCGGGCGTATTTGACCCAGATAACATGGAGCAATTTGTCACCCAAGGTGTGGTGTTGTTTATGACTCTGCCTTGTCACGGTGATCCATTAATGAACTTCTCAATCATGCTTAATTCTGCTCAGCAGTTGGCTGATGATTTAGGTGCAGAAGTCTTAGATGGCCAACGTCAACCTTGGACGGATAGCACCAAACAAGAGTATTTAGGCCGTATCAGAGTTGTAGCGTAAGCGGTGACAATTTAATATTAAATGATAATAGAATGAGGCCGCACTTGCGGCCTTATTTGTCTTTAGATGAGTGATTTTTATGCAAGACATTAAAACAGAAATTCAGCAAATTAGCAGTGAACTGCATAGCCATAATATTCGTTATTACGTTGACGATGCTCCTAGTATTCCAGATGCTGAGTATGACCGTTTAATGCAACGTCTTATCGCACTTGAAACAGCTCACCCTGAACTAATGAGTGCGGACTCTCCGACGCAACGTGTAGGCGGCGCTCCTCTGGCCAAATTTGATCAAATTACCCATTTAAAGCCAATGTTGAGCCTTGATAATGCTTTTGAACAAGCTGATTTTGAGGCATTTAATAAACGTATTAGCGATAAAGTCGATACGGTTCATTATTGTTGTGAGCCTAAATTAGATGGTCTAGCTGTCAGTATTCTATACCGTAACGGTATATTAGAACGGGCTGCAACACGTGGTGACGGAGCGGTGGGCGAAGATATTACCGATAATGTTAAAACCATTAAGTCAGTGCCACTCAAATTACGTGGAGAACACTTTCCAGAGCTATTAGAGGTGCGTGGTGAAGTCATCATGCCAAAAGCGGCTTTTGATGCGTTAAATGAACGTCAATTGAGTAAAAGCGAAAAGGTCTTTGTTAATCCACGTAATGCGGCCGCAGGTAGTTTAAGACAGCTAGATAGTAAAATTACTGCAACACGTGCACTAGGCTTCTATGCCTATGCATTAGGGGTAGTCGAAGGTGAAGTGACTCCTCTAGCTGATACCCATTTTGGGCAACTAAACCAGCTTAAAGAATGGGGGCTACCGTTAAGCCAAGAAGTGAAAGTCTGCGAGTCTTTACCAGAAGTGTTCGCTTATTATGCCGATATTATGGCTCGCAGAAGTGAGTTATCTTATGAAATTGATGGCGTCGTCATAAAAGTTAACGATATTGCTAAACAACAAGTGCTTGGTTTTGTTGCGCGTGCACCGCGCTGGGCTATCGCGTATAAGTTTCCAGCTCAAGAAGAAATGACCTTACTAGAAGATGTGGATTTTCAAGTCGGTCGTACAGGTGCGGTAACGCCAGTTGCACGTTTAAAACCTGTCTTCGTTGGCGGCGTTACTGTATCAAATGCCACGTTACACAATGCCGATGAAATCGCGCGTTTAGGCGTCAAAGTAGGTGATACAGTAATTATTCGCCGCGCGGGTGATGTTATTCCACAAATCGTGGCCATTGTGCCAGAAAAACGCCCTGATAATGCAACTGAGATTACTTTCCCGTCAGAGTGTCCCGTATGTCAAAGTTTAGTGGAACGTCTAGAGGGCGAAGCGGTTGCTCGATGCAGCGGTGGTTTGTTTTGTGAGGCTCAACGTAAAGAAGCGATTAAGCATTTTGCTTCACGAAAAGCGTTAAATATTGATGGTATGGGCGATAAAGTCGTTGAGCAGCTGATTGACAAGGAGCTTGTACAAAGCCCTGCTGAACTGTTTACTTTAACTGCATCAATGGTGACCATGCTTGAACGTATGGCAATGAAGTCAGCGACAAAGTTAATTGCTGCGATAGATGATGCCAAGAGCACGACGTTAGCTCGTTTCATTTATGCCTTGGGGATCCGTGAAGTGGGCGAGGCAACAGCCGCTAACTTAGCAAGTCACTATAAAACGCTGGATGCAATTAAAGCGGCAGATATTGATGCCTTAATTGAAGTGGATGATGTCGGGACAATTGTGGCAAAGCATATTGCGCACTTTTTTGCTCAACCTCATAACCTTGAAGTCATTGATAAGTTGATTGAAGCAGGCGTGAATTGGCCTGCGATTGAAGCGGTTGATGAGGCTGAATTAAGTCTTAAAGGCCAAACGTGGGTGTTAACAGGCACCTTAACTCAGCTAAATCGAAATGATGCTAAAGCTCAATTACAAGCCTTGGGAGCGAAAGTAGCGGGGAGTGTATCAAAAAATACTGACTGCTTAGTGGCGGGTGAGGCCGCTGGTTCTAAACTGGCTAAAGCGCAGGATTTAGGCGTTAAAGTGATTAATGAAGACGAGCTATTAGCTTTATTAAAGGCATAACCCATACACACAAATCAGTTTGCAGATAAGAATGTATCACTTGGGTGCTTGTTTTATGAGATTTAACCCTTATCTCTTTAACAAGCACTGCTTTACACTGATGTTGTCGGTTTAAACAGTAAAGCAGGTTAACCAAGTTGATATAGGTTCAACTATAAGCATGTTGATAGGTAAGTTGTGAATTTCAGTAATATCACTTGGCTCGATGAAAAAGGGCACATAAAACCCCCCATTTTTTTATATCTAATACTGGTCTTTCTGGCTCGTGGTTGGTGTGTTTTTATCGCATCACTCACTCAGTTTAATGATCGTGCTGGTTTAGTACGATTATTTTATCCCGAGAAATCTGACTTCCTAATGGCATTAATGGCTGGCGTCGGCGCTGTTATTATATACGGGTTGATTATAGCGGAAAGAAAACGGGCGCCTCAGCTCGCAAGGCCTTTTTTTAATAAGATTAAATATGGACTTTGGTTATTATTGATTGTCGATGCCATCATATTGAATCAGCGACTTGTTCATGATGACTTTTTGTTTCGTGTGAGCTTTGCGCTTGATGCGTTATTTATTTTCTGGTCTGCAATTTATTTATTAAAATCAAAACGGTTACATTACTATTTTAAAGATTGGCAAAATGAAACTGACTATCTTAATGCTGAGCAACATCATCAAAAAGACAGTAATACCGAATTGATTGAAAAGACGCTCGATGCGCATCAAGCAAAACAATATAATCGACCGAAAAATCCGTCCGCAATTGAGCAAACTCACGAAAAAAACTAGCGGTTTTATCAACTTATTAGATAAGCTGCAATATTTTTGACGTTATTTATAGTATATTTGATGCAATACGTTACATTTATCATAATGTGAATTAACGATTATTGAATTTCGCATTAATATGAACTGTATGGATTTCAAAGGTAGCTAATAGTGTCAAAAACGAAACCTATCAATATTCCCTTGTCGCAAATTGTTGTCGGGCTAACGGTAAAGCTGCCTTTGTCGTGGTTTAACAATCCATTTTTTCGCAACAAAGTTCCTGTTACCTCGCAAGCTGAAATCGAATTAATTAACAGTTTGGATATTAGTTACGTTACCGTTATTAGCGGGATGCATTTATTAGCTGATGATGAGCCTGAAGAAGTGGTTGAGGCTATCGAGCCTGTCGTTGAGTTTGATATTCAGGGCGCCATTAGAAAATCAATACGTTCAAGCCAACAGCGCTTTAATAAAGCCGCCAGCGATTTGAGACCCGCTTTCAGTAAAGTCGTCAGTGACGCCGAAGTGTCTTATCGTGAATCTGCGTCTGTGGTTGAACAGTTAATGACGCACCTTACAGAAACTCAGCATCCTGAGTTTGTGCTTGTAACCAGTGTGGATAAAGAGCCTAGTATGACCCAGCACAGCGTATCTGTTGCTGTATTGTCTATGATGATGGCAAAAAGTCTTGGGCTAACACCTACTGAGCTTAGAGATATTGCATTGGGTTGTGTGTTTCATGATATAGGCAAATTAAAAATCCCTGATGCAATTCGACGTAAGCGCACGGATCTAACTTCTGTAGAAATAAATTACCAAAAAACGCACCCTAATTTGGGTTATGAGATGCTCAATCGCAGTGGGTTATTTCCTGCGCCTATGCTGAATATTGTTTTGCATCATCACGAATTCATTGATGGTAGCGGTTACCCTGACAAATTGTCTGGGAAAAATATTCCAGCATTAACTCAAATTGTTGCGCTTGCTAATGATTATGCAGGGTTATTACTGAAAACGGGTTCGCCTCAAGTGGCATTAGGAACCTTGTTCAAAACCCGAGTCGGTAAGCATGCAAAGGAATACATTGAAATATTGGTCAAAGTGTTAGGCATTTATCCACCAGGCTCTGTCGTAAAGTTATCTGATGGCCATTTTGCAAAAGTTATCATGACATCTCGCCAATCAAAATTACCCCAAGTTTATAGCTGTAATGAACGAGGAGGCCAATCTGCCATCCGCTGTTTAACAGATGAAGGTGTGAGCATCGTTGAAACTGTTAAGATAGATACATTACCTGAAAAAGTCATCGATACGCTTCAAGCTAAAAGTCCTGTGTGTTTTTATGTGAGCCATATTGAAGATTAAACAAGTCACAAGTTTATTCAGTAACTGCAGTATTCTTATCACTTAACTCATCGCCAAAACCGAAACTGAGTAAGCCCTAATAGGATTGTTTTAACATTGCATAAATTGTTGAAAGCCCTGTTCAATATTACTAAACACGCTTTATACTCGCTCATTCTATAAGTTAATCTCCCACCTAAGAATCATTGAATACGGAAGTGAAAGTATGAACGATATTGCGATTGTTGGTTGCGGCTGGTTCGGATTACCTCTGGCAAAACTACTTGTCGAGCAAGGCTTTAATGTTTCAGGAACAAAGCGGACTGCTGAAGGATGTGCGTCGCTGTTATCGCATAAAATTAATCCTTTTGAACTCGATTTAAGTACCATCAATGATAATGAACTCGAGTCAAAGGCAATGACGTATGCGGGGCTTTTCGATGCAGACATGTTAATCGTGAATATTCCGCCGGGACTCAGACGTGGAGAAAGTCAGTACCTGACCCATGTTCAGCGATTAATTTCATTGATTGGTGAGCGTCAGTACCAGCGTGTAATCTTTATTAGTACCACTGGGGTTTATCCTACCATTGATAAAGATATGACAGAAAATGATGCACAGGTTTATGATGATAAAAGTGCCATATTACTTAAGGCTGAATCGCAATTTGCCGCTATGAACAACAGCTGTATTCTTCGTTTCTCTGGTTTAATTGGTCCCCAAAGGCATCCTGGTAAGTTCTTTGCTGGTAGAGAGAATATTGCAGGTGGTAATGTTGCGGTAAACCTAGTTCACCTTGATGATTGTATTCAAGCGGTGACGTCAATTGTGAAGGCAACAAGCGCTCACCAAGCTGTAAATGAGACCTATAACCTTGCCGCGCCTAAGCATCCGACTCGCAGCGAATTTTATCGGTATGCAGCTAAGCATTTGGGATTAGCCGAGCCAAGCTTTAATGACGATAAACAACCCAGCAAAGTGATTGTTGGTGATTTAATTTGCCAGCAACTAGCATTCAACTACATTCATAGCGACCCGATGTTGATGCTAGATGCATGCTAAGGCTTTAATGATGACAAGCAACGCAGTAAGCTTGCATGATTCAATGCGTTTTAAGATTGGTATTAATCCCTGATCAGGTATAATACGCAGTATATTTATGATTAAAGGCCAATATTGAATGAGCAGCGACGTTGCAGAGTTTCCACTATTGAGTGGCGATGAGTTTGTAGAGTTATATAAAGTATTAAAAGTACAAGGTTTAGTAGATGGCGGCGGCGCAGCTAAGCACGTTATCTCTGAGGGTCTTGTAAAAGTAAACAACGACGTTGATACCCGCAAACGCAAGAAGTGTGTGGTTGGAGACGTAATCGAGTTTAATGGTGAACGTATTAAAATCGTTGCCAGCGTATAAGGATACAATCATGCAATTCCCTGATGATGATAATGGTAAAATGCTTGCGGCGATGGCCGAATCAGGTATTGATTTAAGCGTTGCACTAGATGTTGATTTCTTTTTGATTTTTGATGATCAACGTGATGCTGAATCAGCGCTTGAAGCGTTAGCGCAAACGGATCTAAAAGGTGAGCTTGAGCTTAACTTTAGTGAAGAGATTGAAAAGTGGGAGCTGATTGTTTGTCTGAATATGGTTCCGGCATATGAAACTTTAGTCGCAAAAGAAATTGAGCTAAATGATTTTGCTCAAGAGTTTGATGGCATGACAGATGGTTGGGGCGTGATGCAACACCAAGAGGGTGATGACGAATTTGCTGACGATGACCATGAATGTGATGATAACTGCTCGCATTCTCACTAGTCAGACATCACGTTAACGCTGTTAGCTCGATGAGCTCGCATTCATTGCTAATTATGGCTTGCTAAACCTAGATGAACTATGTCTTATCTCAGTGAGCAGTAAGCAAAAATAATATGATGTAATGACTGTTAATATTATGAAAACAAAAACCACCTTTATGGTGGTTTTTTTGTGCCTTTCTATTATAGGATGTAGCCACATGCAGAAATAATAATTATTAGTGGAGTCGCATTCTCAATGGCAAGACATATTAGCTTTGGTACCCCAGTTAACGACGCCGAACGTTGGGCATTCTCTTTATTATCAGACGAACTTCCTGAAGATTATTTACTTCTCACAAACGTTGAAATTCCAACTCATACCGGCCAAGCCATGGAAGTTGATGCCTTAGTTGTGGGTGAATTTGGCGTTTATGTTGTCGATGTAAAAGGCTACATCGGTCGATTGAATGCAGGTCTCCATGCTTGGTCACTCGATGGACGCCATGTTGATAATAGCTTGTCTAAAGCTAACTATGTTGCTCGAGTCCTTGCGGGTAAGCTTAAAAATAAAATTCCAGTGGGGGTTTACGCTCCTTGGTGTCAAGGCATGGTGTTTGTTACTGGCCGAAAAGGGGAAGAAATTCTGGTCGAGAAAGACACCGGAAAACTAAGTATTTATACCCCAGCGAAAATCATTGAAGCATTGACAAAAGAGTGGGGCTTGACGGCGCCTCATATCCACCCTGTAACTGAAACGCAAAAAGAAATGGTGTTGGATACGATTGGCCAAGTGGCGTTAGTTGAGCAGCGTAATAATAAGATCCAAGATTTTATTAAGCTTAAATGTCTCTTTTTACAACAAGGTTTAGAGGTTTGGCAATCTGAGTACAATCCAGGTGGTTGGACAGCCCCTTGGCTGTTAAAAATTCTCGTGACAAGCCAGTTTGAGCACAGTATTGATGCAACTAACCATGAGCAAAAACTTAGAGATGAATTTAAGCGTATTCAGTCATTATCAGGCTGCAGTTGTGTTCCTTTTTGCGCGCCGTTAATTCAAGATGGTGAGCAAGTTGTGCTACCGATAAGAATGCCACGTGGTGTGCCGCTTAATATTTTTGAAGTAGATAAACAAACCACCTATCAACTACTTGAAATTCTAAGACGCAGCGTGACAGGGCTTCAACAGATCCATCGTCGAGGTTATACCATCGGTGGCTGGGCCGACAATTGTATCTTTATCTCAGAAGATGCTGATGTTGAATTTATTGATATTAAAGATTCACTTAACACCAGCGAAGATATTAAAGCCTATGCGCAAGCGTTTTTATCTTTAGCTGAAAAAACACTGCAGCCTCGAATTTACCAATGGTACCGCGCTGCAGCCAATGGCAGCACGATAGATTTAGATGCCATTCGCTGTGATTTATCGGCGTTAATTGACTTGGGTGTATGTGATACCCTGCCGCAGAAGGTTGAAATTGAAAAAGGTGCTGTTATTGACCATCACTATCGGTTAGATCATTTTATCTCGGCCACTTCACGTAGTCAGTTGTGGCGAGCATTGCATATCCAAGGTAACTACCCTTGCTGTGTCAGTGTCTATCAAGATGTTGACAATCAATGGCACACGTTAAGTAATATGTATCGTAGTTTAGCGAAGATTTATCATCCTCATGTAGAACGAGTATTAGCGTTTGGACAGTTACCTCAATCTGATGACTTGTTTATCGCACGTGATTGGGTTCAGGGTGTTGGACTTGATGAAGTGCAAACTATCGAGGTAGGCCAACCTAGATTATGGTTTGTGCAACTGTTAACTGCGCTGCAATATTTACATAGTCTAGATATACACCATGGAGCCATTTGCCCTAAAAACATCATTTGTCGTGATGAAAAAGCCACATTAGTGAACTTTGGTATTGGTTCTGATATTGCGGCAACTCATTATGCCGCGCAATATGCCGATCCGACACTTTGGTCGGTCGAAGGTGATGCAGAAAAAGACTTGTACGGTTTAGTAGCAAGTTTTATTGATGCGATGGCACCTGAGTCGATTAAACAGGGCTCTTCTGCAGATGCGATGCTGCGAGCACTAGAGCAATATGATAAGCAATGGCTTGGTGAAGCATTTTACGATGCTTGCTATAAAATTTTAAAATTTGAAATGCGCATAGTGCCTAATGTGAGTTACGCTAAGCAATTAGGTCTTGATGAACAAGAGCTTGAAAATTCAGGCTTATAAACAGTATTTTACAAGGGTGCAATTAAGGATGTTTGCACCCAATACTTGCTTTACCAGCAATAATAAATGAGGGAAATAATGATAATAAACCGTGTCACAATGTCAGACATTGACGATATCTTGCCGCTCTTTTCGCAATATATGTTTTTTTATGGTGTTGAGTTACCAAAAAATCAATATATCGAGTATTTAACCGCGCGTTTGCGTGAGCAAGAAGCTTTCATTTTTGCAGCGTACGACGAAGCAAGTAATCCCGTTGGTTTCGTATTAAATTATCAAAGCTTTTCAACAGTTGAGCTAGGTAAGATTTTGGTGCTTAACGATTTGTTCGTTGATCCTGACGCTCGAAATCAAGGCGTTGCCAATCGATTAATACAGTGCTCTATTGAGTTAGCAAGAGGCATGAATGCGGTAAGAGTTGATTTAGGGACTGCAAAGGTTAACTTTCCAGCCCAATCGGTTTATGAAAAAATAGGCTTTGTTAAAGACACGCGATTTTTCTCTTACAGTTTATCTATTAACGACCATCAAGCTGTTTGTTAAGCTGCATTCGGTAATAAACCTGTTGGCATTAACGGATTATCTCAATCAGCAGGTTTACGCTTTTTACTGAGCAAAAAATAATAAATATAAAAGTAGGTCCTATATGCAACAAAGCGAAATGTATCACATTGGCCGTAAGGGTCAGAAGTGGACTGATGAAGATAAGCAGCAATGGTTTTCGCTGCAACAAATTAAACGCAGTTATCAGCAAGAGGTTGTGAGTAAAATAGAAGCATTAGCAAAGTCTTTTACTGTTACTCAATATGGTGCGCTATCGTACGATGAAGCTAAATATCCTTTATTTCTTATCAAAGGTGAGTGGGATGCCAATAAGCCTGTTGTGCTTGTGACTGGTGGCGTTCATGGCTATGAAACCAGTGGTGTTCAAGGGGCGATTCGTTTTGTCGAAACTAAAGCCAAAGCCTACGCAGAACATTTCAATTTAGTCATAGCACCATGTGTTAGCCCATGGGGTTATGAGACGATCAACCGTTGGAACCCTAACGCAGTCGATCCTAATCGCTCGTTTTACCCTAATAGCCCAGCTGAAGAGTCTGCTTCATTGCTTAACGCTGTGTCAGATTTAGGTGTCGATTTTCTTGCTCATATTGATCTGCATGAAACCACAGATACTGATAATTCAGAATTTAGACCTGCGCTTGCCGCTAGAGAGGGCACAGTTAATCATAACTGGAATATTCCAGATGGTTTCTATTTAGTTGGTGATTCTGAAAACCCACAGGATGAATTTCAAACGGCGATTATAAAAGGCGTTGCTGCAGTGACGCACATCGCGCCTGCAGATGATGATGGCAAATTGATTGGTGTTGAATTGTCACAGTTTGGAGTGATTAACTATCCGTGCAGTGAACTTGGCTTATGTGCAGGGTTAACCCAAGCTCAATACAAAACCACGACGGAAGTTTATCCGGACAGTCCGCTATCAGATGACGAAAATTGTATTTTGGCTCAAGTGGCAGCGATTTGCAGTGGTCTAGATTATTTGCTGGCAAAGCGTTAGCAACATAAGTTGCTTGTTTATTGGCTAGCTAGCCAGTTGATATCACCAGCTTTTCGTTTTTAAAGATAAAACCTACCTATTGGTAGGTTTTTTTATGGTGTTTTCCGGTGATGCTGTGGCGATCTTGATCACGGAATCCGCCATAAGCATGCACTAAGCAGACTGTGATTTTTTTTGTTAGACACTGATCACACTTTTGGTTGCTCATAAACATTCTTTTTTAAGCGGTCTAGAACATAAAATGCGATAAATGAAACTTTATTACCACACATCGCTCATGGTTATTGTTCGTTGTAATCACAAAAAAGGTATTTGGTGAGCTGTTTGTCACATTGTTAACTTGTTAGGGTGTAATTAATTAACCATAAAACAAAGCTTTATCTTCTTTATGAGTGTGATCTACATTGTCCACATTAAAAAATAAGGGAGGGCGCTTCAATGGAAAACATACCCAATAAGTCACCTACAGAAGTGACTAATAAACGACATTTTATTATTTTGTTTAGCAACATCGCACTATTTGCGTTGTTGTATAACTTTCTGCCATTTGAACAAGGCATTAATACAGGACTATCACTGCTTATTTTTGCTGCGATTTTGTGGCTGACTGAAGCGATTCATATCAGTATTACGGCAATATTAATACCTATTTTGGCCGTGTTCTTGGGCGTATTTGATACCCAAACAGCAATGAGCAATTTTGCTAACCCTATTATTTATTTGTTCTTTGGTGGCTTTGTATTAGCTGCAGCATTAAATCATCAGGGTATTGATCGTTTAATTGCCCAAAAAGTGTTGTTGTTCTCTAAAGGTAAGTTAGGTATCGCGTGTCTATTGTTGTTTGTGGTTACTGCAGTATTGTCGATGTGGATCAGTAACACTGCCACCGCAGCTATGATGCTACCTCTAGCGCTTGGTATATTGCATCAATTAGACTTTAAAGAGCATAAAACCACTTATTTGTTTGTTTTACTTGGCATTGCTTATTCAGCAAACATTGGCGGTATTGGTACATTAGTCGGCAGCCCGCCAAATGCTATTGCTGCAGCGCAAGTTGGTTTAACGTTTAGTGACTGGTTAGCGTTCGGGTTACCGACAGTCGCGTTAATGCTACCTGCGATGCTGGTGGCGTTATATATCTTTCTGAAACCTGATTTATCAGCAAGGTGTGAACTGAAAGCTGAAGATACGTCACTTTCATTAAGTGGCAAGCTGACCTTAGTGATATTTCTTGCGACAGTTTGTTGTTGGATATTCAGTAAGCCGATTTCTCAGGCCTTAGGTGGAATTAGCAAATTCGACACGATTGTCGCTTTAGGTGCTGTCGTGGTGCTTGCGAGCTTAAAACTGGTTGATTGGAAGAAAATTGAATCAACGACAGATTGGGGCGTACTGATTTTATTCGGAGGTGGGTTAACCTTGAGTGCGGTGCTTAAAGCAACAGGCACCAGTGTATTCTTAGCACATTTTGTGACTGATATTTTCGGTAACGCGCACATGGCATTGTTTATTATTGCAGTGATTGCTTTTGTGGTCATGCTGACAGAGTTCGCCAGTAATACCGCAAGCGCCGCGTTATTAGTTCCAGTTTTTGCCGCAATTGCAGAACCATTAGGCTTGTCACCTGTAATGATTTCGGTGGTGATTGGTATAGCGGCTTCTTGTGCGTTTATGTTGCCTGTAGCAACTCCGCCTAACGCGATTGTGTTTGGTTCGGGCTATATTAAACAATCAGAAATGATGAGAGCAGGTGTCATTATTAACTTTATCAGTATGTTTGTGCTCTTTATGATCACTAACTTCTTTTGGGGTTTTTAAGCCATAGACAAAAATAGCGTTAACCAAAAAGCAGCTTAGGCTGCTTTTTTGCTATTTGCAGTTTAATTAACCGCCAAAAATGTTAATGAATTCTTGCAATTAGTTTTGTAAATTTACCAATTTTACGTTTGTAACAGATAGCTTTTGAATTTTGTATTTAAAGCAGGTCTAATGGCCTATTAATAATAATTTAAGATCAATTTCATGTTCGAACTCACCCTACAGATCGCAGTCATTTTATTCTTTGTTGCCATTTTAGCAGGCTTTATTGATGCCATTGCTGGTGGCGGTGGTTTACTGACTATTCCTGCATTAATGTGGGCAGGTTTACCTCCTGCAGCGGCGCTTGGTACCAATAAACTACAAGCCTGTGGTGGTAGTTTTTTTGCCAGTTTGTATTTTATACGCAAAGGCATGGTTGATTTAAAGCAAGCTAAGTTGTCCATCGTCTGTGCTTTTGCTGGCGCAGCAGTGGGAACTATCATAGTTCAAATGATTGATGTGTCCGTGCTTGAGTTAGTCTTGCCATTTTTGATTCTGGCTATCGGTTGTTATTTTCTATTTTCTAAAAAAATATCCGAAAACGATAAGCAGCAAGTATTAACACCGACTGTATTCGCCTTTACAGCAGCGTTAGGGGTAGGGTTTTATGATGGTTTCTTTGGGCCTGGAACGGGCAGTTTTTTTGCATTAGCATTTGTTTCGTTAGCGGGCTATGGCCTTGCTAAAGCAACTGCTCACGCCAAAATCCTAAACTTTGCTACCAACATTTCATCATTGATTTTCTTCTTGATTGGTGGTCAAGTTGCGATTGTACTTGGTCTGATTATGTTGGTAGGCCAAGCCATTGGGGCAACGTTAGGCTCACGACTTGTGATGACGAAAGGGGTAAAAATTATTAAACCTTTAGTGGTTACTATGTCATTTTTGATGAGCTTTAAGTTACTGTGGTCTCAATACGGTTAGGCGTATCCTAACACTAAGGTATTCGCTTTCAGGTATATCCTGTTACTACACATTCAACAGTTATTGAAATAGGTTTTCATGCGCATTATTCACACTTCAGATTGGCACCTTGGGCAAAATTTTTATGGTAAAAGTCGTGCACATGAACATCAATTATTTATGCAGTGGCTGCTTGAGCAGATTGGTGAACATGATGTCGATGCGCTAATTGTAGCGGGTGATATTTTTGATACTGGCACACCACCAAGTTATGCCCGCAGTTTATATAATCAGTTTATTGTCGATATACAAAAAACTGGCTGCCAGCTTATTGTATTAGGCGGTAATCACGACTCAGTGGCAACACTTGGTGAATCAAAACAATTATTGGCTTGTCTCAATGCAAGTGTTATCCCCGGCGCGTTAGATGATGTTCGCGAACATGTATTGTTAGTGAAGGATAAAAGCCAGCAACCTTGTGCCATTGTTTGCGCTTTACCTTATTTGCGCCCTAGAGATATGGTATTAAGTCAATCAGGTGAATCTAGCTCAGATAAACAGCGCAAACTAGGTAACGAAATTGCTACGCTTTATCAATCCTGCTTTGAATACGCACAAACATTGAATAATGAACAATCACAAGCTTTACCTATCATTGCGACCGGCCACCTCACCACAGTTGGGGCAAGTACGAGTGAATCAGTACGAGATATCTATATCGGCAGTTTAGATGCGTTTAATGCATCGTTATTCCCAGCAGCCGATTATATTGCGCTTGGACACATTCATCGACCTCAAAAAATTGCCAAAACGGAGCATATTCGTTATAGCGGTTCTCCGATCCCATTAAGTTTTGATGAACTTGCAGGTCAAAAGAGTGTGTTTTTAGTGGATTTTGACAAGGATAAATTAGCTCAGGTTACACCACTTGAAGTGCCTCGCTTTCAACCTATGGCAAATATTAAAGGTAGCTTGACTGAAATTGAGCAGCAATTGTCTGAGTTTTCGCTAAAACCAACAGATGGTTGTCATCAGGATATTGAGTTAACTTGGCTTAGCATTGAGGTGGCGCAACAAGACTTCTTGAGTGATTTACAAACACGTATTGCGGATATTACCGAGCCTTTAGCGGTTGAAGTTCTGCAATTAAAGCGTGCAAGGCAGCAACGTCATCAACAAATTGAGCAACTGGATAATGAAACCTTATCAGAGTTGTCCGTGAATGATGTATTTGAGCGACGTTTAGCACAAGAGGACTTTACTGAGGCTGAGCAACAACTGCGGCTTGAAAGAGTGAAGTCACAGTTTGCCCTAGTGGTATCTCAAGTTGCCGAGCAATCAACGCTGGAGGATAAATAATGAAAATCCTCAGCCTGAGATTTAAAAATATAAACTCATTAAAAAATGAATGGAAAATTGATTTTACTCAATCGCCATTTAAAGAAAATGGACTGTTTGCGATTACAGGGCCGACAGGTTCGGGTAAAACCACGATTTTAGATGCCATTTGCTTAGCGTTATATCATCGCACCCCCAGATTAAAAGTGATTTCAAAATCCACGAATGAATTGATGACCCGAGGTACCAGTGAGTGTTTAGCGGAGGTTGAGTTTGAAGTGAAAGGGAAAGGTTATCGCGCCTTTTGGAGTCAACGCCGCTCACGTGGTCAAATTGATGGCAATTTACAAGATGCACAGGTGGAATTAGCTGAACTTGATTCTGGTAAAATTATCGCTAGTCAGGTTAAGCAAAAGACCGAGCTAACTGAAGCTATAACCGGATTAGATTTTGCTCGCTTTACCAAGTCGATGATGTTATCGCAAGGTCAGTTTGCCGCATTTTTAAATGCGGATGCTAATGATAGGGCTGAGTTACTCGAAGAGTTAACGGGAACTGAAATTTATGGTCAGATTTCAGAGCAAGTGCATGTTAATTATACACAAGCGAAACAAGCCTTAACCTTACTTGAAGCCAAAACTGATAATGTAGAACTGTTATCAGATGTGGATATTGCTGAAAAAAACGAACAGCTAAGCGAAGGTGAGCTGCAATCTGCTAAGTTACAAAGCCTGTTAAATCAGCAACAGCAGCAACTTAATTGGGCAAAACAGCTTGAACAAAACACCGCAAAACTGACAGAAAGCGAACGTGAACTGGACGTTGCACAAAGCGAATTGACCGCCCAAGCAGAGTCACTCGCTAAACTAGAAGCAAGTGAGCCGGCTCAGATGCTTGCTCCATTATTTGAAAGCTTAACCAAACTCGAACAGCAGCAAACTCAACTGCAAACAGAGCAACTGACACTATCCCAAGCGCAGCAACAGTCGCAATTATCCCTTGAAGTCGCTAAGACAGAACATCTAAAACGACAAGAGCACTTTGATTCAGTAAAGCTGCAACACACTGAGTTGCTCACCTTGATTGAGGAGCAAGTTCAACCGCTTGATAATAAAATTGAGCAACTGAATTTTCAATGCGATCAACAGTCGAAAAATAAGCATCAACAAACAATTCAACAGCAAAAAATAACAGAGTCTCAGCTTGAGCTAACTCAAAACTTAAATCAGTTAAACCAGTCACTTTCAGATAATGACAAAGTGATTGCTCTGTATCCTCAAGGACAATTAATTCAAAGCAATATTGCAGCTTGGCAGCAGCAAGCAATTAATTTGTCAGGATTACGGCTGAAAGAAAATGAATTATCGCAGTTAATTTCAACGCTATCTCAGCAAGACATGCTTAACCAACAGCAGTTGGGGCAGCAAAATGAGGCTTTAGCGTCACTTAACGCTGAATTACAGACAAAGCAGTTAGCATTAACACATAGTGAGCAGCAATTAACTCAGTGTTTAGGCACAAGCTCAGAAGCGGATTTACAAGCTCAGTACCAAAATTTGATTGAACAGCAAGTCTCCCGTACTAGATTACAGCAATTACAAGTTGCACATACTGACTTAGTGACGCAAAGTCATAACGCGACTAATGAAAATCTGCATTTTGCAGCGCAGATCTCGGCGATTGCTCAAGAATTACAGCAAGTACGTAGTGCTTGGAGTGAAAAAAATCAGCAAGTTAAAGATTTACAAATGCTGCTTAAACAAGAGCAGCAAATCGTTAATTTAACCCAAGAGCGAGCTAAACTCATTCAAGGTGAGCCTTGTGCCCTGTGTGGTTCCAAAGAGCACCCTTTAGTTGAGCATTACCAAGCGCTTGATGTTTCTGATACCGAGGTACGCTTTGAAGCCAAGTCCGAAGAACTTGAATCAATTAAGCGTCAAGGTGAGCAATTAAAGCTGCAGCAAAGTAAGTTACAGCATCAACTTGAACTGTGCGCAGATAAACAATCGATGTTACATCAGCAGATTCAAGATTGTTTGATTGAGTATCAGCAATTAGCTGAGCAATTATCTAAGCCAGAACTGATCGCCACAAAAGCTGAAATTGATGGCGCACTATTGACTCATTTTGTTGAACAATCGGCTAGTCGCCAGCAGTATTTACATCAGCAATTAACTGATATTCGAGAACTTACTCAGGTTAAACAATCCTGTGCTGAGCAATATCAGCAAACACTGACTTTACTAGAGCAGCAGCAACATCAATTACAACTTTTCACTCAGCAGCAGGAAAATCAGCAACAGCAATTAACTGAGTCAAAGCAGCAGCTTAGCCAAATACAGCAAAACATTATTGAGCTCGAATCTAGCTGTCAGCAACAATTTTATCAAGCTGGATTAGCTTTAGATGACTTTTCACAACTGGAAACCTGGTTAGCTGATTTACAAACCGATGTCGGTCAATGGGCTGTGGCAGTTGAGCAGCAAGGAAAATTAACTCAGCAGCAACAGTTATTAATGCAACAAGCTCAAACACTCACTCAGCAGCAGGATGAGTTAACTCATCAAATATCACAACTCGATGAGTTATTGCAGAGCACGGTTCTTGAGTTAACGAGTGTAAAGCAGCAACGATTCGCTGTTTTTGGCGATAAACAAATCAGTCAAGAAAAGCAGCTTAGTCAGCAAGCGTTGCAGCAATCAGAGTTGCAATTCACTCAGCAGGCTCAAGTGCAAAGCAAACTACAGCAAGAGTTCGATAAACTCGCTGCACAAGAGCAGGCCGTCACACAGCAGCTAGAACGCACAGTCAATGACGTATCCGAAGCTAGAAACACTTTTACCTTGGCTTTATCAACCAGTCCATTTGCTGATCAAACTGAATTTGAACAAGCGTTGATGCCTGTGGCGCAAAGACAAGCACTACAGCAACTTAAGCAAGGGCTAGATACTCGTATTTTGAAAGCTAGTACGGTTGTTGAGCAAACAAGGGCTCAACAGGCTGAGTTAGTTAAGTTGGGTGATGAATCTGAATATCATCAGGCAGATATTGCTGATGTTGCCATCATGCATGAGCAAACAGAAGCCCGTCTTTCAGCCATGAAAGAGCAGGTTTGGCAGTTAAAACACTTATTAAGTGAAGATGAGAAAAAGCGCACCACTCAACAAACCTTGGTGGCTGAGCTTACTCAAGCTAAACAGGACTTTGATGATATAGCTTATTTACACTCATTGATTGGATCGCAAAAGGGTGACAAATTCCGTAAGTTTGCTCAGGGACTCACTCTTGATCACCTTGTGGTGTTGGCGAATCGACAATTAGATAGGCTACAAGGTCGTTATTTATTAGAAAGAAAACAATCAGAAGCACTCGAGCTACAGGTACTGGATACTTGGCAGGGTGATGCTGTGCGCGATACGCGTACTTTGTCTGGCGGTGAAAGCTTTCTTGTAAGTCTTGCACTTGCGTTGGCATTATCAGATTTAGTCAGCCATAAAACCAGCATTGACTCGTTATTTTTAGATGAAGGTTTTGGTACGCTTGATAGTCAAACACTAGATACTGCCCTAGATGCGCTCGATAACCTGAATGCTTCTGGCAAAATGATTGGGGTTATCAGTCATATTGAGGCGATGAAAGAGCGGATAAGTGTGCAAATTAAAGTAAATAAGATGAATGGTCTTGGGGTGAGTCGATTACAGGCTGACTATAAGTTCGATTCAGCTGAGACATAATTTGTAGCTCAAGCACGATTTATTATTACAAATGATTAGCCATTACGGCGAAAGCAAATCTCTCACTTACTGAAATATTCGTGCTGATTTCAGTAAGTTGAGGGTAATAATTCTACTTAGATTTCATTAATCGTCATTAAATATGCACGACTTATGCAGTCTTGATATGGTTGCAAACTTCTAGTAACAGTCCCTTCCCATGCCATTTACTTTCGCTTTAGAAGTGTTCATTTGAACTGTGCAGAGTTCAAATTTATGCAGTTCAAACGACAGTTTATATTTTTATTCGTAACTATTTTTGATATAACAGTTCGCTAATATATCTTCTAGTGCTTAAGTACCCATTTTTAATATTCTATCGGTTTAGCTAAAAGGTATTATTTTTTATTCAGTATTAAGGCGGATGCAAGATTGCTTTCAGCAAATAAAAGCAGGGGCCAAGCTCGATTTAATAAGGTGCAAGGCTTACCTGCAATACACAGAAAATTATTACTTGCCAGCGTATTCGTAGTGGCAGCAGCTTTGTTGTGGCCAACACCGCAAGAGTTCTCTTCTCAACGCACTCCTGTGGCTTTAGACATCGAATCATTGATCCCGAATTTATCTGATTCTGCACCAATAGATGTTATTGAGCCTGAAAAACCGAGTTTCGAACGTATTATTGAAAATGGCGACACATTAGGTCATTTATTCGAGCTTGCGGGCATTGGTCAGCAAACCATGTATAAAGTGCTTGAAGCTGATTTGAATGTACTTGCGTTAGATACCTTAGCAGTAGGTAATCGGATACAATTTTTTCAAGATGAACAGCAACAACTGACTAAGTTAAAACTTTATTTTAATCCTGCTTATCAGGTTGTTTTTACTCGTTTTGACGATGGTAGTTTTGGTGTTGAAGAAATCAATATCGAAGGTATTTGGCAAAATAGGATTATTAGTGGTGAAATCAATGGCTCATTTTACCTCTCCGCTCAACGTGCGGGGTTAAATGCTCGTGAAATTCAAACCATTGAAAACCTATTGTCGAGCAAATTAGACTTCTCCCGTGATCTGCGTGCAGGAGACACCTTTAATGTACTAATGAATGATCAATACATCGAAGGTGAGTCAACAGGTGCGACACAATTACAAGCTGTAAGAATTAACACTCGTCGTAATAATGTGAATGCGTTTCAGAACGTGGATGGAAATTATTATGATGAACGTGGACAAGGGTTAGCGAGTGCTTTCCAACGTATTCCATTAGAGCGTCAATACCGTTTATCTTCCCGCTTTAATCCGACGCGTAAACACCCAGTCACTGGGCGTGTTTCGCCTCATAACGGTACAGACTTTGCCACCCCAATTGGAACTCGAGTCGTCGCTCCAGGTGATGGTGTTGTGTCTATGGTCACCAATCATAGATTTGCTGGAAAATATATCGTTATCGAGCATGATAACAATGTGAGAACCCGCTACTTACATTTATCTAAGTTTCTTGTGCGCAAAGGTCAGCGGGTTAAACGCGGTCAAGTTATTGGTTTAACAGGTAATACAGGGCGAGTGACAGGACCACATTTACATTACGAGTTTCACGTGAACGGTCGACCAGCAGATCCAATGCGAGTGAGTATTGTTGAAGCTTCGGTACTGCCTAAAAATCAAATGGACCAATTTAAACAATTGGTCAGCAGTAAAAAAATGATGATGGATCTAGGTTAATCTTTACAGGGTTAAGACCTCTGTATTAATCAAATATAAACCACTTTTAATTCGATATTAAAAGTGGTTTTTTTTATGTTCTCCAGTCTGTTTCAAACTTGTCGGATTTACCTGTAGTACAGTGCTCGCAAAGAATTTGTAGGTTGTTTATGTCTAATTCGAGTTCTGGATGCTTTGCTCGAGGTTTAATATGGTCTACATGCATAATGACATTATGTTCAGGAGAGCGGCCGCAACAGGCACATTTATTTCCGTATCGCTCAAAAGCCTCAGCTTTTAAGTCATTCCATTTTTTGCTGTTATAAAACGAAAGTATTTTGGGTTCATCAAATGGTATCACTTCCCACTCATGGTATTCAGTTGGGGAAATGTCAGGCCCCATTAACCCGACAGAATACCCCTGTTGACTATGTTTTTTTAACCAGGAACGGATAGACTTTAGTGCAGCCTTTTCTGATTTATAATGCTTGGTTCTGCGCCCTTCACCTCTATAGGTTGCTACATACATGATAACGCACCAATACTTTATTATTTAATCAGATTAATACGGTGACTTGCCTAACTCAATACATGTCAATAATAATCGTAAATCTAACTCAAGTTGATGATAATCCGCTGTCATATATTCACAGAGTTGGTAAAAGGCTTTGTTGTGCTCTTTTTCTCTTAGGTGTGCAAGTTCATGCACGACCACCATTCTCAATAATGGCTCAGGGATAAACTTAAGTTTTGATGAAATCCGAATTTCATTTTTAGCTTTAACTTTACTGCCCTGTACACGGTTAGCATAGGTATGAAGGCCTAACGCTTGATGGCTTAAACTGATTTTTTCATCAAAAATGACCTTTGACAAAGGATCTGATTGTTTTAGATAAGCCTGTTTATATCCCATCGCATAGTCATATAACGCTTTATCAGTGCGAATATCATGGATCCTTGGGTAGCGATTTAGTAAAAGCCTGCCGAGGGTATCGTTGGCAATATGATGTTTAACTTGTTCAATCGTGTTCGCTGAGTAGCCTTTGATGTATTTAAGCTGCCCCTCTTGTTGCTGTTTGGCTTTTACATCTTTACTGGTAACTAAGCTTGCCAGGGTATCTCTTGCGGCTGCCACTTTTGCAGAACTTACCTTAACGGGCATTTGGGGAGGTGCTTTTCGAGGCGATTTAGCAGGTTTGTTTGAGCTCATTGAGTTAGCTCGCTTGATAGGGGTGAATAGGGTGTTCTAATTATGAAGCCTACCCATTGATAATTAACGTGTTTGTTAAGTTAACAGGTAGGCTCGCAAATTTGTCTAGAGCTTAGACTTTACCGTACATACGACGATTTTGCTGTGCGTAAGCGGCTTCAAATGCTGGCAGCTGAACACGCTTTAGACCTAAAGTATCTAAATCTGCTTGAGGCGGATTACGCTTAAGCTCTTCTTTGATAATAACAGGGCTAATTATGCCAACAGGCAAGTCAGTGATTTGAATTGCGGTTTCGAGTTTAAAACTGGTCGCAGAGCCGGCAAACTTACCTTTTTGCTCTCGTTCAATGATGACAATTTCATCTACTTTGTAATCTTCCATTAATTTGTGGAAAGCAAAGTGAAACTCACGGATTGATTCTGTTTCAGCTGATTTTGAAATGCTGAAAGAAATTTGACGACACTCAGGTACATTGAATGTTTCCACTTCGTAAGTTAATAAGCTAATGATGGCTTCACCACCTTTTAATTCCACACCACAAATTTTCATGTTTCACCTTACTGTTAATCTGGTTTAAATCTTTATCATGCCGATTTACTGTTAAAACAGCATGATGTTTTAATGAGGTTTACTCTTCGCCAAGCTCGTGTTCATTGTCTTCAACAATGCTGTTGTCGTTTTCAACAATTTTGGCTGGCTTAGCTTTACGACGCATTGGCGCATCACCAATATCGACGCCAGTAATAAAGCGTTTATCGCGTTTAGGTGCAATTTTAGGCTTTTTAGCTGTGTTACGCTTTTTATTGGCAGCTTTAGGGTCATTGGCCTTGGTATTTTTGTTACCCGTTTTTGGCTTATCTTTTAAGCCTTTAAATTTTCCTTCAAGACCTTCTATGGTCGAAAAGTCGAAATTCTTGCGTAAAAATACTTGGATTTTCTTAAAGCTGTCCCAGTCTTTAGGACCGACTAAAGAAATCGCATCACCTTTTGCGCCTGCTCGACCTGTACGGCCAATGCGATGGACGTATTCTTCGGCAAATTTTGGCATGTCAAAGTTAATCACTAATGACACGTTTAATAAATCTAGGCCACGAGAGGCGACATCCGTTGTAACTAATATTTTCTGCTGACCACGGCTAAATTTGTCCATGATCTGATTACGAGCTGATTGGTTTAAGTCACCACTTAATGCGGCAGTTTCCAATCCTTGCTCAGCAAGTAATTTAGCTAATCGGTCGGTATCAGCACGCGTCGCTGTAAATATGATGACCTGTTTATGCTGCTCGGTTTTGAGAATGTGCTGCAATAGGGCTTGCTTGTGATCTAAGTGGTCAACTAAATACACACGTTGCTGAATGTCTTTATGCTCGTTATGAGATGCCCCAATGGCGACATGGCTCGGCGTTTTAAGTAATGTGGCAGCAATATCATTAATATGGTCATGATCTAACGTGGCTGAAAACATTAATGTTTGTCGACGTTTGTGATCTGCAGCTTCGTTAATGGCTTTTAATTGCGGCGCAAAACCTAAATCAAGCATTCGGTCGGCTTCATCAAGAATAAGGAGCTCTAACCCATTTAAGTAAAGATGACGTTGCTCTAAGTGATCAGCGATACGCCCGGGTGTAGCCACAATAAAGTGAGGATCACGAGATAACGATTTAGCTTGATCATTAAAGTTTTCCCCTCCTAAAATACTGACCGCTTTATACTGGGTATTTGCCACTAATAAACGTAATTGACCGTATACTTGCTGAGCCAATTCCCTTGTCGGTAGTAATATCAACACACGAGGGTCTTTTTTAGAAAGCGCTTTTGTTGAAATAACACGCTGAAGTGCGGGTAACAAAAACGCCAAGGTTTTACCTGAACCGGTTTTTGAAGATGCCATTAAATCTTTACCTGCTAAGGCAATTGGCAGGGCTTGCTGCTGAATTTCGGTTGGCTCAGAAATGCCCATATGCTTTAGACTTTCAAGTAAGCGTTTGTCTAAAGAAAAATCGGTAAATAACAAAGGTAAATCCCCTAAAAAATGATAGCCAGATATTATAACGTGTATGCTAGGCGATAGCCAACAGCTAAAGGCTCAGTTATGCTGAGTTTATAAGATTAATTGAGTCAAATTAAGCTACAAGGGATGTAAAAGATGTCGGAGCATGAAAATGAGCCTGCGGTGAATAAACCATTAAGAGTCGGTGTGGCACTGGGTAGTGGCGCAGCTAAAGGTTGGGCCCATATCGGTGTGTTGAAAGAACTGGCTGAAATGGGAATACATCCAGATAAAATTGCAGGATGTTCAGTTGGTGCATTGGTAGGTGCAGCGTATGCCAATGATCATCTTGATGAGCTAGAAGCGTGGGTGCGTGGTTTTTCCAGTTGGGATGTTTTAGGTCTGATGGATTTAAGCTGGCGTAAAGGCGGGCTGATAAGCGGTGAAAAAGTTTTTGATGTGCTGGCTGGCCGAATTGGTGAGCTAAAAATTGAACAACTGAAAAAACCATTCTCAGCGGTGGCAACAGATTTATACTCCGGACAAGAAATTTGGTTTAAAGAAGGGGATTTACGACACGCTGTTAGAGCATCATGTTCAATGCCAGGGTTTTTACCACCTGTTCAACTAGAAGACAGATGGCTAGTCGACGGCGCTGTGGTGAATCCTGTTCCAGTATCAATGTGCCGCGCGATGGGAGTTGATGTGGTCATTGCTGTTGATTTAAACGGCCATCGCCGTAACAGTATGCATATGTTGCCACAACAGATGAAAAGCCGTGCTCCTACAGCGTTAGAAAAACAACAACAAGAAGCCAAAGAGCCAGACTCTGCTTTTATGGATATTCTGGGTAAAGGTAAAGAGTACATTGCTAGCTTTTCAGAGAAGTTTTCGATGTCGACTAAATCCCATCCAGGCATGATTGCAGTGATGTCTCAGTCAATGGATATTCTGGAGCAGCGCCATAAACGTGCAAGACTGATGGGCGATCCACCTGATGTTTGCTTAGTTCCACAGCTTGCTGATATTGGCACCATGGAGTTTCATCGTGCGGCAGAAGCCATTGAAGCTGGCAGGCAGTCTGTGCGTCAAACTGCTCATTTAATCAACTCTGCTTTAGGGCGATAACGTTTTTCAATTACTCGGTCAAGCTCTGTTTTGCCAAATAGTGCAGAGCTTGGCAGTAATATTTTTCATTTCACTTCCCCTCATCAAACTATGATCCAGATCATAGATTTCTAGTCTTCGTTATAGCTTAATACACCATATCTAGTGTTTATTGGTTTCTTGTTGTGGATATATAGTGTTTATATCCTGTGCATAAATGGAGTAAAAGTAATGCCTGTAGTAATTAAAAGGGACGGTTGTCGGACTGTATTTGATGAGTCTAGAATTAGGGATGCCATCGTTGCTGCTATGGCGACGGCTACAGGTCATGCTGATGTTGATTACGCCGCTACCATTGCGGGTGTAATCCGAAATCAAGTCGCGAACGAAGAAGAAGTACAAATTCACCATTTACAAGATTTAGTGGAAAATCTATTAATGGAAGGGCCTCATAAAGAGGTTGCACGTCATTATATTGAATACCGTCACGATCGTGATATTTGCCGTGAAGCAAAAAGTAAACTTAACTGTGAAATTCGTGGGTTAGTTGAGCAAAGTGATAGCTCAATTCTGAACGAAAATGCCAATAAAGACGCTAAAGTTATTCCTACACAACGCGACTTACTCGCGGGTATTGTAGCCAAGCATTATGCTAAATCACACTTGTTACCAAAAGACATTGTAGCTGCTCATGAATCGGGTCAACTGCATTATCATGATTTAGATTATGCGCCTTTCTTCCCGATGTTTAACTGCATGTTAATTGATTTAGCAGGCATGATGACCCATGGCTTTAAAATGGGTAATGCCGAAATTGATACACCAAAATCAATTTCAACTGCCACAGCGGTCACTGCACAGATTATTGCCCAAGTTGCTAGCCATATTTACGGCGGCACAACGATTAACCGTATCGATGAAGTGTTAGCGGAATTTGTGCAAAAGAGTTACCAGAAACAACTGGTGATTGGTAAAGAGTGGGGCGTGAGCGATGTGGAAGCATTTGCTATGGCGCAAACTGAAAAAGAATGTCATGACGCATTCCAGTCATTAGAATATGAAGTGAACACTCTGCACACTGCTAATGGACAGACTCCGTTTGTGACGTTTGGTTTTGGTCTAGGTACCAGCTGGGAGTCACGCTTAATTCAAAAGTCGATACTAACAGTACGTATGGCAGGCCTTGGTAAAAACCGTAAAACCGCGGTGTTCCCAAAACTTGTATTTGCTATTCGTGATGGCGTTAACCATAAAGCGGCTGACAGTAATTACGATATTAAAAAGTTGGCTTTAGAATGTGCCACGATGCGCATGTACCCTGATATTTTAAATTACGAGCAAGTTGAACGTGTTACTGGTTCGTTTAAAACGCCAATGGGCTGTCGCTCTTTCTTAGGTACATATGAAGAGAATGGCGAGTTAATTCATGAAGGCCGTAATAATTTAGGTGTGGTTAGCCTTAACTTACCTAGAATCGCAATCGAAGCTAAAGGCGATGAAAAAGCCTTCTTTGCATTACTTGATGAGAGAATGACTTTAGCACGTAAAGCGTTAGATACTCGTATTGCTCGTCTTGTCGGTGTTAAAGCCCGCGTAGCGCCAATCTTATATATGGAAGGCGCATGTGGTGTTCGTTTAAAAGCTGATGATGATATTTCTGAAATCTTCAAAAATGGTCGTGCGTCTATTTCATTAGGTTATATCGGACTTCATGAGACAATTAATGCTCTTTACGGCACAGAAGAGCATGTATTTGATAGTGAGCTACTGCGTACTAAAGCCGTTGAAATTATTAATGTTATGAAGCGTGCCACGGAGTCGTGGAAGGCTGAAACAGGTTATGGCTTTAGTTTATACAGCACGCCAAGCGAAAATCTATGCAGCCGTTTTTGCCAGTTGGATGCAAAACAGTTTGGTGTGGTTGAAGGTGTGACAGATAAAGGCTATTACACCAATAGTTTCCATTTAGATGTGGAAAAGAAAGTAAACCCATACGATAAAATTGACTTTGAATTGCCATATCCTGAGCTAACAAACGGTGGATTTATTTGTTATGGCGAGTTCCCTAACATGCAACATAACGTTGAAGCATTAGAAAACGTTTGGGATTACAGCTATAGCCGAGTGCCATACTACGGTACCAATACACCTATTGATGAATGTTATGATTGTGGCTTTGTTGGTGAGTTTAACTGTACAAGTAAAGGCTTTGTCTGTCCTAAATGTGGCAACCATGAGCCAAGTAGAGTGTCAGTAACTCGTCGAGTATGTGGTTACTTAGGTAGCCCAGATGCCAGACCGTTTAACCATGGTAAGCAAGAAGAAGTAAAACGCCGCGTTAAACATATCTAGTACTCGTTCTATGTCATATCAAAAACAATAAGGCGCTGAATAGCGCCTTATCTTTTGAGTGGCTAAAGTTTTAAAAGGTCGAGATCAAATAAGGCGAGTTGAAATAGGACTGCTAGGAATAAGTCACTAAGTGCTAGATATGGTATTAAACAGCATATTTTAAGACAGTTGACTACAGTGCATTAGCTTTTTAAAGGGTTAAAGTTATGAATTTTCATCAGTATTACTCAGTCGATGTGGTAAATGGACCTGGTACGCGTTGTACCTTATTCGTAGCTGGATGTGAGCACCAATGTCGTGGCTGTTATAACCAATCAACTTGGGACCCACGCTCAGGTAATGAATTTACTCAAGCGATGGAAGATCAAGTGATTGCAGATTTACAAGATACACGGATTAAACGTCGTGGTTTGTCTTTATCTGGTGGTGATCCTTTATTTGCGGATAATTTGCCTGCCATGTTAGCGCTAGTAAAAAGAGTGAAGCGTGAGTGCCCAGATAAAGATATCTGGTTGTGGAGTGGCTACCAATTAGCGGAAATGTCTTTAAAGCAGCAACAAGTACTCGCTTACGTAGATGTGTTAATTGATGGCAAATTTGAGCAAGATCTTGCCGACCCTAGCCTTAAATGGAAAGGTAGCGCTAATCAAGTGGTTCACGATTTGAGTCAGTTGATTGTGCTAAGTTAGTCGGCATATTTAACAACCGGTAATCGTTTCACCGATAATGACATTATTGTCTGTTCTGTCAAATACATAGTAAGCAAAGCATTGGTCACTTACGCTGTAAGAAGGGTAATAAACTGCGACAGAGTTACCGGGGATATAGGCAACTCCAATGCTAGTGGGCCCACTGGAGCCTTCAAATAGCATGAAGCAAAAATCACTATTGGTAACACATTCTTTATCAGGTTGATTCTGGCCTTCATCTTGTAAGCTCGCATCAAGTAAATAAGTCAATGCATCTTGATTATATAACCAAGGGTGGCCAAATATGGTTTGGACAAATTCACCTGTTTCTAAATAAAATCCACCTTGGCTGTCAGTAGAGCTTGAATTACTATTTCGATCATTTTTCTCGATCCCTAATATGGCAGACTTGGCAAAAACTAATTCATCAAAGCCTTCAAAAGCGCCAGATACACCTTGTATTCCTGATGCGTGAGCTTCATCAGCAACGGATAAAAACCTCGGTGCAGCAATAACAGCAATGATCCCCAATATAATGATGACCACAACCAACTCTATTAAAGTAAAACCTGCATGATGCTGGGTTTGATTAGATAGATTTTGATGTAAATTATTATTGTTATGCATATTAAAGAATATCCCAAAAGGAAAATTGAGTCCGTTAATCACTTGGCCACAGATCCATCAGGCTCAATTAATGATAGTGCATTTAACACCTTATTGAACTTAAAGGTCAATTTAGCTGCAGTAATGCACAAAATTATGCACTGTAACAAGTTTTGAAGTTAGCTTATTCAGCCGCTTTAGGTATATAATTTGCGTTCGAAAAAGTGTTGTTCGATAACAAAACAACTTTTTGCTATCGATAGCATGAAAGAATTTAAGGTAAAGAAATGAATTTAAAACAAGAACTGCAAACATTAAATGATAAAGCAGAGAAGTTTCGTCGTAAGCTTGCTGCCGCTGAAGCTCGTGAAGACAAAGCCGTTATCATGCAGTTTAAGAAAGAAATTGCGACAGTGACTAAACGTATTGCCAGTTTGAAAAATCAGCAGTCTCGTTTATTGAACAAGCAAGGCCAAGATATCAAAGGTTTGAAATTTAGCCGTGAGCTCACCAAAGCTGAACAAGCTGACATGGGTAAATTAAAAAAATCGGTAAAAGGTCTAGTGGTTGTTCATCCTATGACGGCTGTAGGCCGTGAAATGAATATCAAAGTTGTTACTGGTTTTGCTCCTGCAAAATTCTAATCCAGTATTCGAAGTTTTCATGACATAACGTCAGTTCAAGGATGATCAGTCTCAAGGATTGAGCGTTGTCTTAAAGGTTTATCCATGTCGATTAAATATATCGCCACTTCTAAGTTACCTACGCCTTGGGGCGTATTTGCTATGCATGGTTTTGAAGATACAGAAACTGGTAAAGAACATGTGGCGTTAACTTATGGCGAACTTACCTCAACTGAAGCCATGTTAGGCCGCATTCACTCTGAATGCCTGACGGGTGATGCGCTATTTAGTTTACGTTGTGATTGCGGGTTCCAGTTACAAACAGCAATGCAAAATATTGCTGAAAAAGGCCAAGGCTTTATTTTATATTTGCGTCAAGAAGGGCGTGGTATAGGCTTGCTGAATAAAATTCGCGCCTATGAATTACAAGATCAAGGCGCGAATACCGTCGAAGCTAATGAACGTTTAGGTTTTGAAGCTGATATGCGTAAATACGACATGATCGAGCCAATGCTGAAACAAATTGGGGTCAGTAAGGTTAAGTTGATGACTAACAACCCTCGCAAAGTGAAAGCGATGCAAGCCGTTGGCATCGAAGTTGTTGAAAGAGTGCCTTTGCAAGTGGGTAAAAACCGCTACAATGAGGATTACTTGAAAACAAAATCTACTGAGCTGGGTCATATGATGACTGAGCACCATTTTATCGATGATGAAAAATGAGAGTAGATAATCATTCTGGACATCATCGTTAACCCATGGTTTTTACAAAATTGAAATCTACCTGTTCAGACACATCAAGAAGCGTTGCAAAAGCATTTGCAGCGCTTTTTATTGGTTTGTCGGTTTGTGTAACGTGTTATGCCGCTGACTCGAATAACCCAGATGTGAACCATTATGCGTTTGCTAACTACATAGGTAGCGGTATATACCGAGCCTCTGGGCAAAATGCTGCAGTAGTCAATATTCCCTTTGCATTTGATATTGAAGAATCAGAAGACCATGTTTTAACGTTAAGGTTACCTATTTCGTTAGGCTTTTTTGATTATTCTTTCAGCGATCTTCCTGAAGGTGAATTACCTGACAATGTTGGTACCATGACCATTACGCCAGGTATTGAGTATAAATGGTTTTATGATGAGCAACTAACCTTAGAGTCATACCTTGATTTAGGCTATGGCCACAATTTTTCTAATTCCAGTAATGTTGGCATATTCTCAACAGGTATATCGGCTTTATATGAAGTCGCCGAACCCAAGTACACGCCTATTTGGGTAAATCGTGTTTACTACGCCGGCTATAAAAGCAGTATCAACGATAGCTCAGAAAGTTATTCAGTGCTTCAAACTGGTCTAGATTTTGGTGTAGGGCAACATTGGGATTGGGGCGAGTATACCGTTGAACCACGGTTATTTGTTGCGGGCCGCTGGTACTTCAATAAGCTAAAATTTATAACGCCATTAGATGATGATTTACAAACATCAAGCACTTACGAAATCGGTGCGACATTGGCTCTGTCTAAGCCGCTAGGTTGGGGCTGGTTTAGTACAGATAGATTTGGGGTAAGTTACCAAACGGATGGTGAGCTACAAGTCTGGCGTTTAATATTCGAATTTCCGATGTAATGGTGAGTGCTGTGGTGCTTTCTGGGTTACGCTTTTATTGGTGGCGATATTCACAGCGTATCCGCTGTGAATATAATGCAAATGAGTCATCGTGAACCGTACCGGGCTTATTTGAATGCGATAGCATTAATCACTTTCAACGAATATCACTTCGTACCTTATAGGCCACTTAGCCGCTCCAAGTAAATTTAGCGCCAAATATTGAAAACAGTGCGGTACGTCTTAGGCTCGCTGTTACTTTCCCCAGATGTCTGCATTCACGCCAGCAGTGCTCTTATTAGTGTGTGTCGCGTTTGTTGCGGGTTTATTGTCACTTTTTTCGACATAAGGTTTAGGTGCGGGTAAAGGCAACTTATTCGTTTTAAGCCACAGGTATTCAACTTTATCGCGAGCCCATTGTGTTTTACGTAAAAACTTTAGGCTAGACTTGATACTCGGGTTATCGTTAAAGCAGCGGATATTGATACGGCTGCCTAGTTCTTCCCACCCATACTTATCGACAAGCTCAGTGACGATAGTTTCAAGTTTTATACCATGAAGTGGATTGTTAGCTTGTGTCATGACTCAGAGTTCACTCAGATTAAAATCTTAAAATTAGCCTAATGATACCATTAACTCGATAACTTTACTTAGGCACAAGTGAGGTATATGAGAGTCGAAAGGGAGGTTTTCATTGAGTTCATTTAGGTTGTCTTTTGTTGCACTTATAGTTAAGGCATAAAACAAATAATATTAAATGCATAAAACAATGAGATTAAACGCTTAAAACTCAAAATTATTATCAGGTGGAATAGCAAATAACTCTTTCGCGATTGCACGAATTTCTTGAGCCGCTTTTCCTTCAGGGTCAACTTCAAGCACTGAGGCACCACTTTCTTCGCTGTCATCATAGATATTACGGTTAAAGGTAATGGCATCAAGGGCTGTTAAGCCAAATGATTTAACCACGTCTTTAGCTTCTAAAATACGCTTAAATTGTGAGGGTAGAGAAGGGCATTGACTGATAACAATAGTGGCGACCATTTTCGGGTTGACCATTTTACAGGTGCTTAGCATATCTTCCATATGCGGTAAGGTTTTTAAATCGCGGCGTTTAGGTCTTAATGGGATGACAACGTAGGTTGCAACAGACATTGCTGCTCGCATCGCTAGGTTATCTTGGCCGCCACAATCGACAATGACATAATCAAAGCGCTCGCCGAGACTAAGTAAATCATTGCGGATTTTACCGTAAAGCTGAATGCAATTAATGGGTTTCAGTTCGGCTTTGGTATTACGGGCTTGTATCCAATCTGATGTGGTGCGTTGAGGGTCACAATCCACCATTAACACGTTAGCGTTAAATGTCTCTGTTACATAGACGGCTAGGTTTTGTGCTAAACAACTTTTTCCACTACCGCCTTTTTCTCCACCAACGAGTATTATCATAACCTTGCCTTTATTAAGATGATGGTTAACGTCTTCTTTATCTAAGGATAGTTCAATAATTACTTTTTAAATCATCAGTTTTATATTTATTGCGCAATTTTAATCAACATCAATTTAAAGCAATTGCATCGCAATATGATAACTATGTTCAGACGCTTGAGTGCATCGACAAACTTGCCCCTTAATGGTGTTTTGCTTGTCAGTTTGATGATTGAAGGTAATTGCGATTAAATCGCCTAATGAGAATGCAGTTTTATAGTCGATGAGAATGCCTTTTCGGGCTAAATCGATACATACACCAAAGTCTTCATGTGACTGACCATTTGCATCAATCCAATGCAGTAAAATACGCTCTGCTTCCATGTCGACGCGTAAAGATTGACGTTTTTCTTCAAATCCAGTGTGTTCGTTAGACATGAGATTGCAACTCCGTTTTATGTTTGCTCTGTGTTATTCAGTTTGTAGCTAATTCATACTAATCAACATCGACAAAAAAAGCGATAAGTTAGTCACTTATCGCTTTTAAGGTTACGCTTTATCTGGTGTCATTCTAATGATCTAAATCTTTATTTTTGGGGTAAGGTAACTTCAACTGTCCCCAACGTATGACAATAACGGTACAAGCAAGAACAATGGTTGATACTGAGATTGCCAATATTCGCCAGTCCTCCATGCCTTTCATATCAAGAATCAAGTAACGAGCTAGAGCAACAATCGCAATATAAATTGGCATTCGAATAGGTAACTTACCTGACTCGAGGTAGTTAACGACCATGGCTAATACTTCAAGATAGATAAATAACAGCAGTAAGTCAGCTAGTTCTACAGTTCTTATCTCGAACATGTGCATGATTTCTTCGCCGATAGCAAATACCGTAGCGACAGAAATAATGAACAAAACGACATGTTCGACACTTTTCAAACTTTTGATGCCGATTTGGCGAAGGATAGGGAGCGGCATAATAATGGATATCTCTTATTAGAATCTAATTGATAATTCAGTATATTCTGCTAGGCGAGACTTTGCTCAGTGATCCAGATCATAAAAGGTAAATTTATCTGAAGTTGTCGATACAATTGAGGCAAATTACAGGCATAAAAAAACCGCCAATTACGGATGTAAGGCGGTTTTTAAAAAAGGGATAACGACTAGCGTTTTAGACCTTCATTTAATAAAGGACGCATAATTTTAACCAGTTCAGAAGTCACTTTTGGTGAACCTGCAACAACGTTGCCTGAAGCTAAGTAATTATGGTTACCGGTAAAGTCAGTAACAGTACCGCCTGACTCACGACAAATTAAGTCGCCAGCTGCGATGTCCCATGGCTTTAGACCAATTTCAAAGAAGCCATCTAAACGACCAGCAGCAACATACGCAAGGTCTAGTGCTGCAGAACCCGCACGGCGGATATCAGCACATACAGGGAATACTTCACCTAGGATGTTCATGTAAGTTTCGGTGTGTTGACGAGACTTGAACGGGAAACCTGTACCAATAACGGTATTAGTTAGCTCATTAACGCCAGTTACGCGTAAACGGAATTCGTTTAATTTAGCACCTTGGCCACGAACTGCAGAGAATAATTCTTCACGAACAGGATCATAAATAACGGCAACTTCAATTTTGCCTTTATATTGAACTGCGATAGATACTGCGAAATGTGGGATACCACGAACGAAGTTGTTGGTACCATCCAAAGGATCGACTATCCATACATAATCTTTATTAGTGCCGCGATTTTCACCGGCCTCTTCACCAACAATCGTATGATCTGGGTAAGATTTACGAATCTGGTATGTAATGGTAGCTTCTGCTTCCTTGTCTACACTTGTTACAAAGTCATTTAGACCTTTTGAATCAACTTCAACTTTGTCGAGTTCAGTATAGGCGCGCATAATAGTTTGGCCCGCAGCGCGTGCAGCGCGCGTGGCAATAGTCAGCATCGGATGCATAGCAATCCCCTGGATGTTAAAGAACGAATAAATCAGCCGCGCAATTATACGCATTTTAGCAGGTTTATCAAATGCAGATTTTCATATAAGGAATTATTTGCAGCTTGTGTTACTATCCGCAAAGTGTTTTTTTGAATGAAAAAGTAGTTTGATGTTAAGTAATATTCGCGTTGTTTTAGTTGGGACCTCTCATCCCGGAAATATCGGCTCTACAGCAAGAGCTATGAAAACCATGGGCTTATCTAACTTATATTTAGCTGAGCCACGAGTTCAACCTGATGGTCAGTCAATTGCACTTGCTGCAGGTGCAGCTGACTTGATAAAAGATATCACCATTGTTGACTCGTTAACTGAGGCGATTAAAGACTGTAGCTTGGTTATTGCGACCAGTGCACGTAGTCGCACCCTTGATTGGCCAATGCTTGTTCCAAAAGAAGCTGGTGAAAAATTAGCATTGGAAAGCGCTAAAGGGCCGGTAGCAATCGTATTTGGTCGTGAGAACCATGGTCTGAGCAATGAAGAACTGCAAGAGTGTACTTATCATGTGTCTATTCCTGCTAATCCTGAGTACAGTTCATTAAACTTGGCTCAAGCCGTACAAATTATTTGTTACGAAACCCGTATGGCGCATTTAGCATTAGATGAGCAAGAAACGATTGAAGAAGAATATCCACTTTCTGAGGATCTACAGCGCTTTTATGTTCATTTAGAGTCTACCCTGACGAAAACAAATTTTATTATCAAAAATCATCCAGGCCAAATCATGACTAAATTAAAGCGTTTATTCAGTCGTGCTCGAATTGAAACCGCTGAGATGAATATTTTACGTGGCATTTTGACTTCTATTGATAAAAAAATGCCACAAGAAAAAAGCAAAGACGATAAAGCTTCATAAGCCATTGTTAACTTAAATTTGACGTACAACTGAGTGGTAAAAGAAGGACTGTAACATGGGCGTGATAGCGCGATTAAAGGAAGATATCGAATCTATTTATCACCGCGATCCTGCGGCGAACAGTAGTTTTGAAATTTTAGTAAACTATCCTGGCATGCATGCGATATGGATCCATCGCATTAGTAATAAGCTATGGAATGCAAAGTGGCATTTATTGGCACGATGTTTATCGACCTTTTCGCGTTGGTTAACTGGCGTTGAAATACATCCTGGTGCAACCATAGGGAGACGCTTTTTTATCGATCATGGCATGGGTGTTGTGATTGGAGAAACGGCAGAAATTGGCGATGATTGCACTTTATATCATGGTGTCACCTTAGGTGGGACAACTTGGCAAGCAGGTAAACGTCACCCAACATTAGAGAACAATGTAGTTATTGGTGCAGGGGCACAAATACTGGGTCCAATTACTATGCACGACGGCGCAAGGGTTGGTTCAAACTCAGTTGTTGTTAAAGACGTGGCCAAAGATACCACCGTGGTGGGGATCCCTGGTCGGGTTGTAGCTTCGCCTTCGGCACAGTCAAAAGAGCAAACTGAGCGTCGCAGTGCGATGGCGAAGAAGTATGGGTTTGATGCCTATGCGGTATCACCAGATAACCCAGATCCTGTAGCGAGTGCAATTGGCCAAATGCTTGATCATATGCATTTGATGGACTCAAAAGTGCAAGAAATCTGTCAAGCGGTGCAAACCATGGGCGGTGAAGTTTGCACTGAAAAATTGCCGGAGTTGAATGTTGATGACTTTACAGAAGCAGAACAAGAAGCGGCTGAAAAACGTAAACAAGAGATAGACAAATTTGACCCAATTATCTAGGTCATTTTTTGAATTATCTGGCAATTTATTTTTGTTTGTTTATTCTTTTTGAAGCTTGAAAACGATAAAGCCGATCCCCATATTTTGGGTATCGGCTTTATTATTTGAGCAGATAAATAAGATCAATGTAAATTTTTATGACACAGCGCCGTTTTATCACATTATCGCCTAATAAATGAGTAACTGGCATTGAATCTTGCACTATAAAAAGGTTAAATAGCCGTGCAAATTTTTAGACCTAAAATTGTTAGACGCGAACGAGAGGAAATACTTGAGTAATTTAGTGGGTTAAATACTTGACTAAAATACTCAGGTATGATGAAATTGCCCTATAGTTTATGGGAGCAAAATACGTTATGAAACTGACATCAAAAGGTCGCTACGCAGTGACAGCTATGCTGGACGTTGCTATTCACTCAGCCACCGGGCCAGTTCCCTTAGCGGATATTTCTGAAAGGCAGGGAATATCGCTTTCCTACCTTGAGCAACTCTTCGCTAAACTTCGTAAACATGGTCTCGTATCTAGTGTTCGTGGTCCAGGTGGCGGTTATCGCCTAGGGCAAGAAGCGAATGATATCTCTGTTGGCATGGTCGTGCATGCTGTAGACGAGTCAGTTGATGCAACTCGTTGTCAGGGAAAAGGGAATTGCCAAAGTGGCTCCCGCTGTCTCACTCACTCTTTGTGGGGAGATTTAAGTAAACAGATTTCAGAATTTTTAGATGGCATTACCCTTGCTGGATTAATGGATAAACGCGATGTGCAATTTATCTCACTAAAGCAAGACGAAATGCAGAATGAGCATAGAGTTACTTTGTAATTTTGTGTTGATGTATCGATAACAATTATATGTACGTTGTAAGTGGTCGCACAGATGACCGCTCAGTACGGAGTGTATGATGAAGCTTCCTATCTATTTAGATTATGCCGCAACAACCCCTGTCGACAAACGTGTTGCCGACAAAATGGTTCAATTTATGACAATGGACGGTGTGTTTGGTAACCCAGCATCTCGTTCTCACCGTTATGGTTGGCAAGCCGAAGAAGCAGTTGATATTGCTCGTAACCAAGTAGCTGATTTAATCAATGCTGATCACCGTGAAATCGTTTTCACTTCTGGTGCGACTGAATCAAGCAACCTAGCAATCAAAGGTATTGCACATTTCTATAATAAGAAAGGCAAGCACATCATCACCAGTAAGACAGAGCATAAAGCAACACTTGATGCTTGTCGTCAACTTGAGCGTGAAGGTTTTGAAGTTACGTATTTAGAGCCAAGTGACAATGGAATTATCCCAATGTCTGTGCTTGAAGGTGCAATGCGTGACGACACTATTTTAGTGAGCATCATGCACGTGAACAACGAAATTGGTGTCATTCAAGACATCAATGCGATTGGTGAACTATGTCGCTCTAAAGGTATTTTCTTCCATATGGATGCTGCGCAAAGTGCAGGTAAATTACCGATTGATGTTAAAACAGTTAAAGTTGATCTGATTTCTATTTCTGGCCATAAAATGTATGGACCTAAAGGTATCGGTGCACTTTACGTACGCCGTAAACCACGTATTCGTTTAGAGTCTCAAATGCATGGCGGTGGTCATGAACGTGGTATGCGAAGTGGTACATTAGCAACTCACCAAATTGTTGGTTTAGGTGAAGCCGCTGCTATCGCTAAGCAAGATATGATTGAAGATAATGCGCGCATTTTGCGTCTACGTGACAAGTTATGGAATGGCATTAAACATATCGAAGAAACTTATATTAATGGCGATATGGAACAGCGCTACAGCGGCATCTTTAATGTGAGCTTCAACTTTGTTGAAGGTGAATCATTAATGATGGCCCTTAAAGATTTAGCCGTATCGTCTGGTTCAGCTTGTACTTCTGCAAGTTTGGAGCCTAGCTATGTACTACGTGCATTAGGCTTAAATGATGAAATGGCGCACAGCTCAATTCGTTTCTCAATTGGTCGCTTTACGACTGATGAAGAAATCGAGCATGCAATTAAAGTAATTGATGATTCTATCGGTAAGTTACGTGAAATGTCTCCACTTTGGGAGATGTTTAAAGATGGTATCGATCTGGACCAAGTTCAGTGGGCACATCACTAATACATTATTATCGATAGCGATAAACGGAGCAGAATTGTTATGGCTTACAGCGAAAAAGTAATCGAACATTATGAAAATCCACGTAACGTTGGTTCATTTGATAAAAATGACCCTTCAGTGGTAACAGGTATGGTTGGTGCACCAGCATGTGGTGACGTGATGAAGCTTCAACTTAAAATTGGCGAAAACGGCATCATTGAAGACGCTAAATTCAAAACTTATGGTTGTGGTAGTGCAATCGCGTCAAGTTCGCTCGTAACTGAGTGGGTTAAAGGCAAAAGTGTTGATGAAGCAGCAACAATTAAGAATGCTGATATCGCAGAAGAGCTTGCTTTACCTCCTGTTAAAATCCATTGCTCTATTTTAGCGGAAGACGCTATTAAAGCAGCATTAGATGAGTACAAATCAAAGCAAGACAAGTAATACCGGAGTTAAGATGGCAATTACAATGACCCCAGCTGCGGCTGAACGAGTGAAATCTTTCCTAGTTAATCGAGGAAAAGGCTTGGGTTTACGCCTAGGGTTAAGAACATCTGGCTGTTCTGGTATGGCTTATGTGCTTGAGTTTGTTGATGAAGCAAACGACGATGATGAGATTTACGAAATAGAAGGCGTTAATATCATCATCGATGCCAAGAGTTTTATTTATTTACAAGGCATTGAATTAGACTTTGTTAAAGAAGGCCTGAACGAAGGTTTCCAATTTAACAACCCTAATGCCAAAGGTGAATGTGGTTGTGGTGAAAGCTTTACTGTGTAATCTAATACACATAAAGCTTTACTGTCATTTACCCAAAAAGAGCATGATATCTGCCAATGAATTACTTTGAATTATTTCAAATAACACCTTCCTTTGATATCGACACCGCCAACCTTGCAGAGCGCTATCGCGAGCTGCAAAGGGCGGTTCATCCTGATAAATTTGCCAGCGAGTCTGAACAACAAAAACTGTTATCAGTGCAACGCACTGCGCAAGTTAACGACGGATACCAAACGCTTAAAAACCCATTAAAGCGCGCTGAACATATGTTAAGTCTTCGTGGTGTTGATATTAGCCATGAAACTACAACAGTGAAAGATACTGCTTTCTTAATGCAGCAAATGGAATGGCGTGAAGCGTTAGAAGATATTAAAGATAGCCAGCAAGCTGATGACTTAATCGAAGATTTATATCAATCATTTGCTGACTACGAGAAAACCCTATCGCAATCCCTTGCCCAATTATTAGCCACTAATGCAGAAAATGATGATTTATCTGCAGCTGATCAGATCAGAAAGCTGAAATTTATGGCAAAATTGCAAGATGAATTAGCAAGAGTTGAAGATTCATTGCTAGATTAACGCTGAGCTCTGTCAATTACAGAGCTTTTTGCTATCTACAATTAATGGTTCTTTTTCCCTCAAAATAACTGGATTAATATGGCCCTTTTTCAAATTGCAGAGCCCGGCCAAAGCGCCGCACCTCACCAGCACAGACTTGCAGTTGGCATCGATTTAGGTACAACTAACTCTTTGGTTGCAGCTGTTAGAAGTGGTGAAGCGTCAACCTTGCCAGATAATGACAATCAACACTCACTTCCTTCTGTGGTTCATTACGGCTCTGATAGTGTCGAAACGGGTTACGCGGCACAAGTTAAGTCTGCACAAGATCCAAAAAATACCATTGTCTCAGTCAAACGTTTTATGGGGCGCAGCTTAAAAGACATTCAGTCTGCAGAGCAAAACTTGCCATATGATTTTACCGCAAGTGAAAACGGGCTACCTGTATTTAACACGGCGCAAGGCGCAGTGAATCCAGTCCAAGTTTCAGCTGAAATTTTAAAGCCGTTAATCTCAAGAGCCGAAAAAACCCTTGGCGGTGACTTAGAAGGTGTTGTCATTACAGTACCTGCTTATTTCGATGACGCGCAGCGTCAAGGCACTAAAGATGCAGCAGAGCTTCTGGGAGTTAAAGTTTTACGTTTATTAAATGAACCCACGGCTGCTGCTATTGCTTACGGTTTAGACACTAAACAAGAAGGCGTTATTGCCATCTATGATTTAGGTGGGGGAACCTTCGATATTTCTATTCTTCGTTTGAATAGAGGTGTGTTTGAAGTATTAGCTACTGGCGGCGACTCAGCGCTTGGCGGTGATGACTTTGATCATCTGTTGCGTAATCACTTGCAAAGCGCAATGGGGTTGACTGAATTAACTGCTTCATTAAATAGACAGTTATTGATTGAATCTAGACGAGTCAAAGAGCAGCTAACTAATGATGAAACCAGCACAGCGAGTATTACGTTAGAAAACGGTGATGTATTAACTGCTGATGTTTCTAAAGCTGAATTTGAAGGGCTTATCGGTTCACTTGTTAAGAAAACGATTGCCAGTTGCCGTAGAACATTACGTGACGCTGAAGTCACCACTGATGAAATCATTGAAACGGTTATGGTTGGTGGTTCTACTCGTGTACCTTTAGTACGTGAACAAGTCGAACGTTTCTTTGGTAAAACGCCATTAACATCAATTGATCCCGATCGTGTTGTGGCTATTGGTGCAGCGATTCAAGCTGACATTTTAGTGGGCAATAAACCTGAATCAGATTTATTATTGCTTGATGTTATTCCACTGTCGTTAGGCATTGAGACTATGGGGGGACTGATTGAGAAAGTCGTAACCCGTAATACCACTATACCTGTTGCACGAGCTCAAGAGTTTACCACATTTAAAGATGGCCAAACTGCCATGGCTTTCCATGTGGTCCAAGGTGAACGTGAGTTAGTGGATGACTGTCGTTCATTAGCACGTTTCACTTTAAATGGTATTCCTGCACTAGCGGCAGGTGCTGCGCACATTCGTGTCACATTCCAAGTCGATGCTGATGGTTTACTGAGTGTCACAGCGATGGAAAAGTCAACGGAAGTTAAGTCAACGATTCAAGTAAAACCTTCATTTGGTTTATCTGATACTGAAATAGCGACTATGCTGAAAGATTCAATGAAGCATGCTAAAGATGACATCACGCGCAGAATGCTGGCAGAACAACAAGTTGAAGCTTCAAGAGTGGTTGAAACTTTATCTGCTGCATTAGCAAAAGACGCAGATTTACTTAATACCGAAGAACAAGCACAAATTCATGCTGCCATTGAACAGTTACAAATAACCGCTCAAGGTGATGATACCGATGCTATTGAAAAAGCGATTGAAGCACTAGATGAACAAACCCAAGAGTTTGCTTCACGTCGTATGGATAATTCTATTCGAGCAGCACTGAAAGGTCAGTCTGTCGATAATATATAGGTGATAAAATGCCGCAGTTAGTTTTTTTACCCCATGAAGAGCTGTGCCCAGACGGTGCTGTGTTAGAAGCTGAAGTAGGTGAAACTATTTTAGATGTTGCACTTAAAAACGGTATCCATATTGAACATGCTTGCGAAAAGTCATGTGCATGTACTACATGTCACTGTATTGTTCGTGAAGGCTTTGATGAGCTTGAAGAAAGTGATGAGCTAGAAGACGATATGCTTGATAAAGCATGGGGGTTAGAGCCAGAAAGCCGTTTATCTTGCCAGGCTAAAGTTGTTGACTGTGATATGGTGATTGATATCCCTAAGTACACCATTAATATGGTAAGTGAAGGGTAATCCTCAGTCGGCTACAGTGATTCATTATAGTTAATAATAAATCAACTAAGGAAGTCATAATGCTTCCTGTTAAAACCATAAAGCAATGACATGTGTCGTTGCTTTTTTTTTGTGACTAATGCTTATGCGTTGCTTTTTGAGATTGGCTTGGCGATCAGGGCATCAAGATTATCGTTGGTGCTAAATCTTATATGTTAGAGTTTTTGCATCATAAATTGTATGATGCAAAATAGTCTATCAACCTCTGTTTTTTTCAATGGAAATATGAATGTCAGCACCAGATTTACGCCCTAAACAAAAACGTAGCCAAGTCACGCATGACAAGTTTTTACAGTCTTTGCAACGGGCATTGAAGGTCAAGTACTTTGAACACATCAGCATAAAGGAACTGGCTGAAGGGGCAGGGGTTTCGGTTGGAACGTTTTATCGTCGCTTTGAAAATAAAGAGGCGCTATTGCCATTGTTATATGATGATTTTGGCCAGGAGCTTGGCAACTTTATCACAGAGCTCGAATGCCACGACTGTGATGGGTTAGAACAACAAGTAACACATCTTTGTCAGGCAACATTCCACTTTTTAGATGAAAGAAAAAGCGTTTTTAGAACGATACACCTTAACGCTAGGCTTCACCCTGATACCATTTTCACTAATCCTTCATTAGATAGAAATGAGGCTTACCAGCGCCTATCACAATTGCTACTTAATTTTATGGCGTCGGATGGCAAGGCGACCAAAGTGCAACAAAAAGCCGCTGATATGGTCATTTTTATGCTGATAAACAGTCTGCTTGATAAAATATTATATCCTTCTCTTACTCCTGCGATTGCTTGTTCAATGCCCAAAGATGAATTTGTTAAAGCTCTTGGGGTCATGCTGGGGAGCTATTTACAGTCTCAATTACACTTTGGTTGAGCAAAGTTGGTTAAACAAAGCTGTTAGCCTAGCTACTCACTGCAACCTTTGAGTTATAGTCGTGGCTTTAATTAGCTTTAATTA
>NZ_JBFRJQ010000025.1:97942-107181 GCF_041468985.1 Shewanella sp. 10N.286.52.A9
AATTAGCTTTAATTAGCTTTGTTTATGGCTAAATTGGCTTGAGGCTTATCACAATTTCTGTATTACCTAGGTCACAAGGTTACATTTTGATTATGTGACGCTATTAACCCTATGCATGTTGGCGTAAATTTCGTATAATCCGCGCGAATTTAAAACCCGTATATTTAAGAAGGAAGCTTTTCATGGCTATCGAACGTACTTTTTCTATCATTAAGCCTGATGCTGTTGCAAAAAACCACATTGGCGCTATCTACAACCGTTTTGAAACTGCTGGCCTGAAAATCATTGCTGCTAAAATGGTTCACTTAAGCAAAGAGCAAGCTGAAGGCTTCTACGCTGAGCACAGCGAACGTCCTTTCTTTGGTGCTTTAGTTGCATTCATGACTTCTGGCCCAATCATGGTTCAAACGCTTGAAGGCGAAAATGCTGTTCTAGCTCACCGTGAAATTTTAGGTGCTACTAACCCAGCTGAAGCTGCTGAAGGAACTATCCGTGCTGATTTCGCTGAAAGCATCGATGAGAACGCTGCTCACGGTTCTGATTCTGTAGCATCTGCTGAGCGTGAAGTTGCTTACTTCTTCAGTGCTGAAGAGTTATGTGCACGCACTCGTTAATTCTTAATTGAATGACGCTAAAAGGAGCCTTATGGCTCCTTTTTTGTTGTGCAATGTTGACGAAGACTTATTTTACTTAAATTAAATGGTATCCAATGTCAGTTTAAGAGGCAGTAAGCAATCCCATTGCTGCATTATCTTATCTGGCTGCTTTAATTTCTCTTTTCATCACAACCTTGTTACTTTTTGCATAGTTATTCTTGTTTTATTCACTTTATATGCAGCTATTCTTTGGCTGTTTATCAAACACACACTGATTTTTCATATTCTTTGCTTTTAATATGCCTAAAAATGCACATTTTTATAATTTACTCGTCAAATTGTGTACGAATAAATAAATATTTTTAAAATTTAATTTGTTACTTAAGTTAATTATTTGTTAAATATTGTCTCATTAATGTTTATTTATTTTCTATATTTTAATTTAGATTTAACCTTTTTGATCAAATAGTGCTCACAATTAATGTTCGGTGTTACCTTTGTTTAACAAATATATCATGTTGATGTTACATGTGGTGCGTTATTTTATTTAAGTGTATGATAAATAATGATTTAACATATTTATAACAGGTGTTAAGCTTTTAGTGTAACCATTCTAATTTCAAACGTTATTAATTTGTAATAGATGTTGACTAATGTGATTTTATTTAACAATAATGCTCTCGGTTAATTAAATGTTTAACCTAAAAAATAAAAAATATAACGTTATGACTTTATATATGACATAGCGAAGGGAGTATTATAATGAGTTCAGTATCTTTAACAGCTAAGGCTATTCGCCGTGGCTTATTGACAATTGCAGCAACGACTGTAGCAACAGGTTCTGTTTTTTCAGCTAGTGTAATGGCTGAAGAAGCACAAGCAGAAAAAGTAGAAAGAATTGCAGTAACCGGTTCACGTATTAAACGTACCGATATGGAAACTGCTAGCCCAGTAAGTGTTATTGATGCTTCATCTATTATCGCATCTGGCGCTACATCTATTGATGACGTTTTACAAAAAATGACCGCATCTGGCGGCGCGATGACTAACGCTGCTGTAAACAATGGTTCAGGTGGTAACGCTCGTGTAAACCTACGTGGTCTTGGTTCAAACCGTACTCTTGTTTTAGTTAACGGTCGTCGTATGATTGCATCTGGTACTGGTGCAGCATCTTCAGTTGATTTAAACACCATTCCAGTTTCAATGATCCAACGTGTTGAAGTACTTAAAGACGGCGCATCTGCTGTATATGGTACAGATGCTATTGCTGGTGTTGTAAACGTTATCTTAAAACGTGACTTTGATGGTTTAGAGCTAAACGTACAAACAGGTATTTCTGGTGAAGGCGATGCAGATGAAACTAGCCTTGATTTCACTATGGGTAACACATTCGATAAAGGTAATGTTGTTATTAACGCTCAGTACACTAAGCGTGGCGATGCAAGCCAAGCAGACCGTGATTTCTCTGATTGTCCTATCGCTGAAGGTGCTGACGGCCTATATTGTGCAGGTAGTTCATACTCTGAAGGTGGTCATATTTGGGGTGCTAATGGCGCAGATTTAAGTGGTCGTGGTGGTGAATATCATGAGTTCACTGATGCAGATCGTTATAACTACTCAGCTTCTAGTTTCTTATCTACGCCAATGGAGCGTTTAAACTTAAGCATGGCTGGTACTTACGAGCTTTCTGATAACGTTATGTTCTTCTCTGAAGCTATGTACTCTAAGCGTTGGTCAGATCAACAGATGGCACCTCAACCAATTTGGAACAGTGAATCTTGGGAATACCAACCAATTTCTGCTGGTGGTTGGATGACAGATGAACTGCTTCCATGGGTAGAAGATGGCGAGCTTGTTGATTATGGTCGTCGTATGGTTGAGTCTGGTTCTCGTGACTTCTCTCAAGTTGTTGATACTATTCGTTTAGTTGTTGGACTAGAAGGTGAGTTCGACAATGGTTGGACTTGGGATGCATCTTACAACAAAGGTAAGAACGACTCAGTTGATACTTTAGCTAACTTACATAACATTGGTTCAATTAATGATGCTGTTCAAGCTCAAGAATTTGATCCTTTCTTACAATCTTCTTGGATGGGTGACAGTATTGCTCCATTCGTATACACAGAAGTGAACGCTGGTGGTAGTGAGTTAGATATCGCAGCACTTTCTCTTGCTGGTGACATTGTAGATCTTCCTGCTGGTACTATGGGCTTTGCTGCTGGTTATGAATTCCGTAAAGAGTCTGCTTATTTCACTCCTGATTCATTAACTGCTCAAGGTCTTGCAAATGACCCACGTGTAGAAGCAACTTCTGGTTCATTTGATGTAAATGAAGCATACGTAGAGCTTGCTATTCCACTTATCAGTGATGTTCCTTTACTTGAGCAAGTTGACTTAAGTGCAGCTATTCGTTACTTCGATTACAGCACATTTGGTGATGATACGACTTGGAAATTGGGCTTAACTTGGCGTGTATTCGATGACTTGATGATCCGTGGTGGTCAATCAACTGCATTCCGTGCACCTACAGTATCTGAGTTATTTGGTGGTAAGTCTCCATCATTCGACCAAATTGTTCACCCTGCAACAGATCAAACTCAAGCTGAAGTAACTGTTGGTGGTAATCCAGATCTAACACCAGAAGAAGCTGATATCACGACGATTGGTTTGGTTTACTCTCCAAGCTTCGTTGAAGGGTTATCTTTAACTGTTGATTACTACGATATCGGTATTACAAATACTATTACTTCAGTAGATTCGAACTACATTGCTAATCAGTGTTTAGATGCAAACGGTAACAAGATCAATGAAGGTACTGCATTATGTCAGTCTTCAAACATTGAAATTGACAACACTGGTCGTATTAGTTTTGATAATGGTTTACAAAATATCGGTGAAACAAATACATCTGGTTTCGATATTAACTTAGCTTACACATTTGAAGGCTTAGGTTTAGATTGGAAAGCAGGTCTTGATACTTCTATCTTAGATACTTATGAAGAGTATGACCAAGATGGAAATGTAATTGACTATAAAGGTTACATCACAGGTGGTGTAGGTGCATACGCAGAGTTAAAGACTAACTTTAACTTAACTGCTGCTGGTGATGACTGGTCTGCTACTTATGAAGCACGTTACATCGACGGTATGGATTCATTTGCTTGTAAAGATGACCCAAGTGACTGTTACGCGCCTTCAGTTGACTCAATCGTTTACCACGATATCTCAGCATCTTACGATATTAACGAAACTGTTAGATTGTCAGGTGGTGTGAATAACGTATTAGATGAGCAGCCTCCATACTACTCTGGTAACAACGATTCAAATACCGATCCGTACACTTATGATGTATTAGGTCGTTACTTCTTCGTTCGTGCTAGCGTGAAGTTCTAAATCACAAAATTTACCTTGTAAGTTAAGGTTAAATGTTAAAAATCTCGGCCAATGGGCCGAGATTTTTTTTTGTTTCGCTCTTAAAAAGTGCACAAAATTTACCATGTTATTGAGCGTTAACGAAAAGTAACCTTACATTTTCAATGGTTACTAGTTGTAACCGCTTTGAGCTGTTTGGCTGTAAAACAGTTGTTTTAATGTAACTTCTTGTAATATATAATTTTGTGCTAGTTACCTTTTGATACTATTTGCTAATATGTATTAATTTGTATCCTGCCCGTTAAATGGCTGTGTCTCTTGTTGAAGCTTTTGGGTTGTTTTAACAGTATCAATGTGAGGTCTTAACTTCGCTATAACTAAATAAAACAATAAAAAGTCAATACGTTATGAGATTTAACGTTCAGGGAGATTTACATGAGTTCATTAACGCTAACAGCTAAGGCGATTCGTCGCAGTATTCTAGCTGCAACAGCAGCATCGTTGGCTTTTTCAGGTATCGCTTTTGCTGAAGAAGCTGAAAAAGTAGAAAGAATAGAAGTGACAGGTTCACGTATTAAGCAAGTGGATATGGAAACATCTTCACCTGTAACAGTCTTAAGTGCTGCTGATATTGCACTGACTGGTGAAAAAACAGTTGCTGATGTACTTAACAACTCATCTATCAACGCATTTGGTTCATGGCGTGGTACGTCTGGTTATGGCTCTGGTGCAAGTGCAACTAGCTCAATTAACATGCGTGGCCTTGGCTCACAAGCTACCTTGGTATTATTAGATGGTCGTCGTATGCCAGGAACGAGTTCTAGTTCTGGTTCTACTGCTGATACATCACAAATTCCAATCGCTATTGTAGAACGTATCGAGATTTTACGTGATGGTGCGTCAGCTGTTTACGGCTCGGATGCGGTTGCTGGTGTAATTAACATCATTACGAAAAAAGAGTTTGAAGGTGTTCAATTAGATTACAGCATGGAAATGCCAGATGTTGAAGGTGGGGATGCAACTCGATTCTCAATTGCAACTGGTTACAATACGGATAAAGGTAATATCACTTTTACCTATGAGTATTACGATACTAAAGCTGTGATGGATCGCGATATCTGGAACATGGATGATGATTCTTATGGTGATTATAGTTCATTCAGTTCAGTTCCAAACGGCTATTACAATACTGGTAGAGTCGATGAGGATGGTGAAGACATTTATGAGTTCTATTCAAACTCAGAAATGTGTGATGACACAGAAAATGTCGTAAATGGTACTGATGGTAATAACAACGGTCGCTGTTATTACAGTTATGGCGAAGTAACAAAGTTATTTGGTGACATGACGCGTAACTCGTTTATGACCAACTTTAGTTATGATATTACCGATGATATTCAATTTCGTGGTCGTGGTTCTGCATCATTAAGTGAAACCAACACTCGTTATGCCGGAACACCAGTTTCTACCAATTACCCAGTTATGTCTGCGGACAATGTCTATAACCCAACGGGTGAAGACATGACGCTTTACATGCGTTCAGTTCAAATAGGTGAGCGTGATACGTTAACTGAAACAAATAACTACGACATGTTAGGTGGCTTTGTTGGTTTTGCTGACATTGGTAATGGTATCGATTGGGAGATTAATGCCCAATACTCAGGTTCTACAACTAATTCATTTAACTACAATTTGATTAATGATGACATTATTCAAAGTGAAATTGACACTGGTAACTACGATATCTTTAACACCAGTGGCATGAGCTATGATGAATGGGATCAAACCATGACTGCTCTTTATAGTGCAGCAAATCATACTGGTGTTTACCAAGGTAAGTTTGATAGCACTCAAATTGATGGCCTTGCTTCTACAACGTTTATTGATAGCGACAACTTTACACTGGCTATGTTAGTGGGTGCAGAGTACGAAATGATCAACTTCAAGCAAACATCAGATCCTGAGTCTGCTGCGGGTATCATTTCTGGTGGTTCGGGTGGTGATGATGTCGATGCAGAGCGTGATCGTACAGCTGCATACACTGAGATACAAATGGGCTTACCTGCCAACGTTGATGTATCGTTAGCTGTACGTTATGAACGTTATGAGCAAGAAGGCTCGCTAACGGGTGCTACGGGTGTTGTGACTAATTCATCTACTTTTGATGCCGTCGTACCTAAAATTGGTGTTAGCTGGCGTCCTGTGGATAGCTTATTAGTCCGTGCAAGTTATGGTGATTCATTCCGTGCTCCTAATATGGGCGAAATGTTCTCATCTCAATCTCTAAGTTTTGAAACTGCTTATGACTCAGTATGGTGTGAAGCTAATAACGGTTCTGATGAAAACTATTGTGCAACGGGTAATCAACATAAAACATGGTTTGGTGGTAACCCTGACTTAGAAGCTGAAGAAGGTAACTCTCTTACTTTAGGCGCTGTTTGGAATGTAACTGATGCTTGGAGTCTTGAGCTTTCTTACTACGACATTACTTACGATAACAAGATTGAAGCGGTTAGTGCTACAGATGTCATTCGTGACGAAAAGCTTAATGGTAGCTCAGACTTTGTGACTCGTGGGGCAGACGGTAAAATTGAATACATAGAAAGTGGTTACATTAATATGTCTTCGGTTGCTACCAGTGGTTTAGATTTTGCTACCTCATATAATTTAGAAACCGGTTTCGGTGACTTTAACTTCAAAGTTGATATGACACACGTATTAGAATTTGAAGAGCAAGCGAATGAAGAGTCTATTGCGATCGATTTAGCAGGTATTCAAGATTATCCACAATGGCGTGGTAATTTAGCTGCTGCATGGTACTACAATGACTTTAATGCAGCGTGGACTACTGTGTATATTGGTAGCCAATCTGGTCAATACTGGCGTGATCTAGGCTATGACTATGTCACAGATACACCGGATTACTTTAAGCATAATATCCAGTTCGGTTACACCCATGATTGGAACGGTACGATTACAGTAGGTATTAACAACGTATTTGATGAAGAAGCACCAACTTGGTACGACTTCTCAGGTTACCGCGATGTCAATACTGACTTGTATGATGTTCTAGGTCGTACTTACTACCTACGTATTAATCAAAAATTCTAAAGTGAATTTACGCTAAAAAAAACCTCCGCTAGTCGGAGGTTTTTTTATATCTCAAAAGCGATACGATTAAAATCGAGCAGTATTAAGATGATGGGGAAGGTGACTTTTATGAATCACTGTATACGCGAGTGAGTCTCGATAGTTTAGTGACTCTCGATATTTAAGTGACACGCTATTTTTTAATGGCACTTTATATTTTAATGGCTTAGTCGCAGCTCTTGTCGATGTTCATTACGGTGTTTCTCTGCACAGCAAGCGCATCGCTGCTCGGTAGGGTCTGCTGCTAGTCGCTCAGGTTCAATATCGGATTCGCAATCTGAACATAAGCCATACAAACCTAACTCTAATTGGCATAATGCGGCATCTAGGCGTGTTAATTGACCAAATAGCGGAGTGTCAGTTAAATTCTGCTGACTCATTAATTCAATAAGCTCGGTTAAGCTCATATTAAAGTGGCTTTGTGAGGCACTTTGCACATGACCTTTTTGATTTAATTGATGCACTAACTCATATTTAAGCTGCGCTTCTCTTTGCATTAATGATTGCTGTATTTCTTGAATACTCACAAAATGACCTAATTACTTAATCGCTTATCTGGGTATTTAGTCTAACGTCATCGGCTAGTATTGTTATGATGGAGATCAATTCAAAGCTTCATTTAAGCAAACAAATATTAAGTTTCGTTAATATTAATACGTACTAATGAAGCTTTTTTATGAAATTAACGATTTTGTTGTTCGTAGGTTTTTTCTAGTATGGCGACAATTTCATCTGTGGTTTTTAATACACGTAGGTCTCTAAATAACGCATCGGCTTCTGGGTATTGTTTATTAAGGTAGGTAAACCACTGCTTAACTCTTGCAGGGTAATAGTCTGACTTCTTACCAATTAATTGTTTTTGGGTGTAACGTAGCAACAAACTTAACGTTTGAGCCCAAGTATAAGGTGCTTGCTCCCCTTTAATTGCTGCAGCTAAGTTTGGTAATGACATTGCTCCGCGCCCTAGCATGATGTTGTCACAGCCAGTGACATCCATGCATCTTATTGCATCTTCACGACTCCAAATTTCACCATTGGCGATAACTGGAATAGGTAATCGTTTACGCACTTCAGTAATGTACTCCCAATAAGCTGGTGGCTTATAGCCATCAACTTTACTTCTGGCATGAATTGCAATTTCACTGGCACCAGCTTCATAAACAGCTAACGCATTTTCCATAAAGAGTGACTTGTTTTCAAAACCTAAACGGATTTTAGCGGTAACAGGTTGCTCATTCGGTACAGCGTCACGCATAGCTTTAACAATATCGTGGATGGTATCAGGGTATTGCAATAATACTGCGCCGCCTTTACTTCGATTAACCATTTTTGCAGGACAACCGAAATTAGCATCGACACCTTGTGAGCCAAGTTCAACTGCTCTGTGTGCATTTTCAGCCATGACACTTGGGTGTTGGCCTAACAGTTGAATACGTACCGGCGTACCAGAGGCGGTTAAGCCGCCATTGCGCAGTTCAGGACATAATTTGTAATAGACTTTTTCTGGAAGTAATTGGCTGACAACCCTAACGAACTCAGTCACCACCAAGTCATATGGATTAATTTCAGACAATATTTCTCGCATCAAGTCATCAATGACGCCTTCCATAGGGGCTAATACTACGCGCACGGTTCAACCTGTAATCAGTAAAAGGAGCGCTATTCTAGCGACTTTGATTTGTTATACAAATTCATTTATAAATCATCAAAAAGTAGCTGGGTACATGATTACTTAATTTTAATGATAAATATCAGCTAGATAAATCCTATTTTTACACTATGCTTACAACTATAAATTATTCTCTAGCAAGAAATTTTGAAAATAATTATGATTTAGATCAAATTATGTGAAATAAAAGTAAACGTGATTAGGTCTATTAAATTGTAAGCCAGCACTGTTAGTTGTTGGTCACCATTATAAAGTTTGAATATAAGGAAGATTATTATGAACTCAGTAAAGCAAACTACAGTAGCAATGGCGTTAGGTGCAGTGGTATTAACAGCAGGTGTTTCTACTCAAGTTGAAGCTAACCCATTTGGCTTCGAACAAATGAATGCCGGCTACCAACTTGATGGTGGCGAAGAAAAAGCCAAAGAAGGTAAGTGTGGCGAAGGTAAATG
>NZ_JBFRJQ010000025.1:107969-148037 GCF_041468985.1 Shewanella sp. 10N.286.52.A9
AAGTGTGGCGAAGGTAAATGCGGCGGCGACATGAAAGCCAAAGAAGGCAAGTGTGGCGAAGGTAAATGCGGCGGCGACATGAAAGCCAAAGAAGGTAAGTGTGGTGAAGGTAAATGCGGCGGCGACAAAAAAGCCAAAGAAGGCAAATGCGGTGAAGGCAAATGTGGTGGTGCTAAGTAATTCATTTACTAGCATATAAACTTTACATCCATAACATTTTTTTACCCCATTGAATGTTTAATGTGAATGTAAAGTACGTCATGATAAGGCCTGTTATGCAGGCCTTTTTAATTGATAAAAAGTAACAGACGGAGTGTTGTAATGGCAGAGCAAGCAAAAGTTGGGCTGGGTTTACGCCGAGAGATGCTTGATGAGTTTTGTCAGCAAGTGCCAGATGAGATTAACTTCTTTGAAGTGGCGCCAGAAAACTGGATGACTCTGGGAGGAAAGTTTGGCAAACAGTTTAGGCAACTCACTGAGCAGCATGATTTCTTTTGCCATGGTTTGTCCTTGTCAATTGGCAGCCCTGAAGAGCTTGATACTGAATTTGTTAAACAAATAAAAGCGTTTCTCGATTTACATCAGATCTCTATTTATTCTGAACATTTAAGCTACTGTTCCGGTACGGGTCACATGTATGACTTGATGCCAATTCCGTTTACTGATGAAGCAGTCACTTACGTCGCTAAACGTATAAAACAAGTTGAAGACATTCTCGAGCGCCCATTTATTCTTGAAAATGTGTCTTTTTATGCAGCGCCTGGTGCGCAGATGAATGAACAAACCTTTGTCAATGCGGTATTAGCTGAAGCTGATTGTAAATTACTGCTTGATGTAAATAATATTTACGTTAATTCAATTAACCATCAATATGATGCGGCTGAGTTTTTAGCTTCTATGCCAACTGAACGTATTGAATATATGCACATAGCAGGGCATTACGAAGAATCGTCAGACCTGATGGTCGACACTCATGGTGCAGATGTTATAGACCCTGTGTGGAAATTATTACAGCAAAGCTATCAGCAGCATGGCGTGTTTCCTACCTTATTAGAGCGAGATTTTAATATTCCTGAAACGCCAGAGTTATTGATTGAAATTAATCAGATTCATTATTACCAACAACAGGCATTATTACAGGCTAAGTCAAGGAGTGCCTAATGAGCTTTATTGATACTCAATATGAGTTTATGGATTACATTCGCGACCCCAGTAAACCCTTGCCTGAAGGAATAAGCCTTGAACGGATGACGGTTTATCGGGAATTGTTTTTTAATAACATTAATGGGTTCGTATCGAGTGCTTTTCCTGTTCTTAAATCGTTATACACTGATGATGCTTGGCTTAAATTAATCCAAGAGTTTTTTGTTAGTTTTGACTGTAAGACACCTTTGTTTGTTGAAATTTCACAAGAATTTATCGCTTTTTTACAAACGGATTATCAAGCAAAAGATTACGATCCGCCGTTTATGGTGGAGTTGGCCCATTATGAGTGGTTAGAGCTTTATATTTCAGCTGCCTTTGATAACGACAAGCAAGTGGCTATCGCTAGAGATATGATTACCGAGCTACCGCTCACACTGTCAGACACAGCGACCGTTGCACAATATCAATACGATGTGCAGCACATCAGTCTTGACTATCAGCCAACAGAGCCGAGTGAGCTACCACATAGTTTTTGTATATACCGAGATCAAGCTGATGAGGTAAACTTTTTACAGTTAAACCCATTAACAGCGCAAGTGCTCGCATACATTAATCAAGCCGAGCAATGTTATTTTTCAGATATAATAGAATGGCTTAAACAATCTTACCCGCAAATGACTTCAGAAACTTTAGCCAGCGGCTGCTTACAGATGTTACAACAGTTGGCTGAAAAACAGATTATTTGTCGAGAGAGTAGAGGATAAACAGGATAATAAATGGCTTAAAATTTTTAGGGTTTTTATTGTAGGCCTTTTTACTTACAATGGCGCGGATTTTGTGATCTACTTCACGCTGCCGGTAGGTGGTCAACTTAACTCTTAGGAATCAAATAACATGAGTCAGCCGTTTAAAGACCCATTTAACATTCTGTATTTTATTGGTTTTATCCTTGTTTTACTTTTACCAACATTACCAGCTTCTATTTCTGCGTTGAGACTTGCAGGCTTAATTTAACTGCTGATCTCAGTTATGATATCGATGTATTTTTATAGCATCGGTAAACTAAAAACCATTCTATTGAATGGTTTTTTTGATTGAGTTTGGAGAATTATGCCCCTAAAACGTGGCTTGTTTTTAATTACTGGGTTAACCAGCGTCACGCTGGGAACGATTGGTATTGTGGTTCCTTTACTACCGACTGTACCATTTATCTTGCTTGCAGCTTATTGCTTTGCTCGCTCAAGTGACAGGTTACACAATTGGCTGATGACACATCCTTGGTTTTCTCAAGGGCTCAATGACTGGCAAAATAAGCGATCAATTAACAAACGCTTGAAGCGAAAAGCCATGATTATGACGACGCTAAGTTTCGTGGTCAGTATCGCCATCGTGCCACTGCTTTGGGTGCAAATCATGTTAGTTTGTATGTTATGTATACTGTTACTTTTTTTGTGGCAGATCCCAGAGTTAGATTAAAAGTTGCCGGAATTTTGCTCTCGAGTTGCAACTGTATTGAAACATGCTTACTATCACCTCCAATCGAGTGATATGTCAGATACTATTTTTGCATTTTAAGTGTAATCAAATACCAATAACTGGCTATTAATCCATTCCTTTTTAAATAGACAATCTATTATGACTATGAATTCAGCAAGTTTAGCGTTAATCAAAGACAGCATTAAAGCCATTCCTGACTATCCCATTCCGGGCATTATGTTCCGTGATGTCACCAGCTTATTAGAAAATGCTGAAGCCTACCAAGCCACGATTGCGATGTTTGTTGAGCATTACAAGTCACTTGGCTTTACTAAAGTTGTAGGTACAGAGGCTCGTGGTTTTTTGTTTGGAGCGCCGCTGGCTTTAGAACTCGGCGTTGGTTTTGTTCCGGTTCGTAAACCTGGAAAACTACCACGCAAAACAATTGCGCAAACTTACGACCTTGAATACGGAAAAGATACCTTAGAAATTCATGTTGATGCCATTCAGCCTGGTGATAAAGTGCTTGTGGTTGACGACTTACTTGCTACTGGTGGCACAATCGAAGCCACTGTTAAGCTAATTCGTGAACTCGGTGGTGAAGTCGAGCATGCTGCATTTGTTATTTCGTTGCCTGATATCGGTGGCGAAAAACGCATTGAAGCATTGGGTATCGAAATTTTGACCCTTTGTGAGTTTGAAGGTGAGTAATCGATTTACCCAATGACCTCGTCATTATATCAAGGCAGTGCTTGCATATTCGTTATCAAGCGCTGCTTTTTTATATCTGTAAATCAGGATTAACGTCAATACAGCGAAATGGTTAGTGTAATTCTTGGGCAAACCCGCTCGCTAAATTGTGTATCAATAGCGCAGCATTGACTTGCATGTTATTGTTAAATTTATTTTTGGGTAAAATGAAGCTTACTCAACCCGTTTTATTAAAGCTTGGGGAATTCCATGTCTTATCAGGTGTTAGCCCGTAAATGGCGGCCTGCAAAATTTGAAGAGATGGTAGGGCAGTCACATGTCTTATTAGCTCTAACAAATGCATTAACTCAGCAGCGCTTACATCACGCATATTTATTTACAGGCACCCGTGGTGTCGGTAAAACCAGTTTAGCTCGACTATTTGCTAAAGGGCTTAACTGTGAGCAAGGGGTGACCTCAGCACCTTGTGGAGTGTGTTCGAGCTGTGTTGAAATCGCTCAAGGTCGGTTTGTAGACTTAATTGAAGTCGATGCGGCATCACGAACTAAGGTCGATGACACTCGTGAGTTACTGGATAACGTTCAATACAAACCATCTCGTGGGCGTTTCAAAGTTTACTTGATTGATGAAGTGCATATGTTGTCGCGAAGCAGTTTTAATGCTTTGCTTAAAACCTTGGAAGAGCCCCCTGAGCACGTCAAATTCTTATTGGCTACAACGGATCCTCAAAAGCTACCAGTCACCGTTTTATCTCGGTGTTTACAGTTTAATTTAAAAAGCTTGTCGCAAGATGAAATCAGTCAACAACTGGATTTCATTTTAACTCAAGAGCAGCTTGAGTATGAGCCTCAAGCGCTGACTTTATTGGCTAAAGCGGCTAATGGTAGTATGCGTGATGCACTTAGCTTAACCGACCAAGCCATTGCATTTGGTAGCGGCCAAGTCATGCATCAGCAAGTACAGTCGATGTTAGGCAGTATTGATACTCAACAAGTGCTTGCTTTACTCAAGGCGCTTTGCGATGCCGACGTCGGGCATTTAATGATGACAACCAGTCAAGTGCTCAGCTTTGGAGCTGACGCTGATGAAGTGCTAAGAAGCTTACTTGAATTACTTCATCAAATTACGTTAAGCCAATTCGCCCCTGCAGCTGCGCAGCAATCACTTTATAGTGAACAAATACTCGCTTTTGCTCAACAACTCTCGCCAGAGCAAGTGCAGTTGTATTATCAGCTGTTACTCGCTGGGCGCAAAGAGTTATCTTATGCTCCTGACCCTAAGTCAGGGCTTGAAATGGCGCTAATAAGAGCGATTGCCTTTGTACCGGAAAAGCCTGTAAAACGTTGGCATACTGATGAAGCTGCAAAGATTGCATTACCTGAACCCTCAGTGCAGAACACCGCTGCTGAACCTAAAAAGCATGATGTTGTAAAACCTGTTACGCCAGTGGTTGATACACTCGTAAATACCGGTAATACGCTCAATGAGTCAGCTAACAGCAAGGTTGCAGATGCTAACTTACATCCAGTTACTCAGTCTGAGTCTACTGACTCGATTCAAGCTCAATCTGATGAAGCGATAGCTGCCGAACAAGCATTGCTATTAAGCCAAGCGGACAGTTTAGGTTTTGGCCAACAAGCTGAATCATTATCGCAAAGCACACCAACGAAAGTGCAAGCGTCATCGGCTAATGCACCGCAAGCGAGTGAGGATAAACAAGCGGCGACGCAGGCGCTTGATATTGATTCGGGCGAAAACATACAAACGCCACCTCAATCAAAGTCAGGCTCTTTAGCTTTAGAGGCAAATGCCCCTGCAGATAAGCCAGAAGAGAGTGCTGAGCCCCAAGCAACCTATTCATCTGATGATGGGATGCCAATGGATGCTTATGAGCAATTTTCACAGGCTGACAGTGACGATAATAATGCTGACTATGGGCTAGGTGATATGGCGTCGTATCAACCTGAGCAGCCTGTCGCTGCATCGACAAATGATTCACAGGTTGAGGCCGCTAAAACAACAGAAAGTACTGAAAGTAGCGATGATTTAGATGCGCTACTGGATGCCGTTTTAGCAACTAATGATTCCTTGAAAGCAGAGTTAAACTCACTCACAAGTCAAGGAGAGCAAGCAAAAAAGCAACAGGCGGCAGCGAGTCCTAGTATTAAGGTACCCGCACCACGCAGTAACCATGCCGCAGAAGGACAACGTGCTACTCAAGATACAGAGCAAACACATAATAGCCAGACGGAACATCAATCACTCAATCAAGCGTCTCATCATAATGACAGTATAAGCTCAGCAAACACTGACGTTATTGATAGTGCGAACGTTACAGATAAAGGCGCGCAGATTGAAGAGCAAGCACCTTGGAATAAACCACAAGATGCAATTGAACCGCCAATGGCCAATGCACAAGCAATAAAAGATACACAAAATGCGGTTGCTGATGCACAGGTTACTGATTTGCAAGCTGGCAATGGTGAGCAGCAAAGCCATGATTCAAGCCCAAATCTAGGCGTTGTCGAGGCAGTGGCTCAAGTCGATACCAACCAGCAGGTGACGTCGATACCTAAACCCACTGCGCTTGCGGTCAATGGCGAACATGAAATATCGGGTGATGAACTTGATTTACACTGGTATAAAGTCATGGCATCACTCAGTATTGGTGGTAGGGTAAGGCAGCTCGCTGTTAACTCAGTTTGTCAAAGCTTGAGTAATCCGATTCCATTACTGTTAAAGCCAGATCAAAAGCATCTAGCAGCGGACATCGCCATTGAGCAACTGCAAGTTGCATTAACAGAACACATGGGCGTGCCGACCACGGTTGAGATTACCGTTGGTGTAGATAAAGCACATGAAACCCCACTTGAGTTAAGAAAAAGATTTCATCGTGAATTATTAGCGAATGCAAATTACGCTTTAATTAATGATGACAACGTACAATGGATGTTTAGTCGATTAGCTGCACAGCTAAATCCAGATACCTTGGTGTATCCAGCGGAGAAGTTACAAGCAATAGGGCAACAAATTCCTGCTTTAGTTGCACAATAAATCAACTAAAGCGTTGTTAACTTCAAAAGTTTGATTGCAATAAACGCAGTTTTATTGCCAATTTATTTTTTTACAGTAAGATTAGCCCCACTTTGGCGGCTTGCTAATAACCTAATTAAGAGAAAAGACTATGTTTGGAAAAGGCGGTATGGGCAACTTAATGAAACAAGCCCAAATGATGCAAGACAAAATGGCTAAAATGCAGGAAGAAATCGCACAAACCGAAATGACGGGTGAAGCGGGTGCCGGTTTAGTAAAAGTCACCATGACGGGTTCACACAACATTCGTAAAGTTGACATTGACCCAAGCTTAATGGAAGACGATAAAGAAATGTTGGAAGATCTTATTGCTGCAGCATTCAACGACGCTGCACGTCGCATCGAAGAAAACCAAAAAGCTAAAATGGCAGAAGTTACCGGTGGTATGCAATTACCGCCAGGAATGAAAATGCCATTCTAAGACTGTTTTAGTCTAGTTAAGTTTAAATGAAAGCCTGAGTCATTGACTTGGGCTTTTTTGTGGGTAATTCGACTATAAGATGAAACAAGCTGAATGTCCTGTGTAATGATCTAGTCAGTTAATCAAGTCCAACAATTGATTTGGTTTTTTCATTATTGACATTAAGTATTAAATCACCGCTCTGGGCTAATGTATTGCGCTGTTCAAAGGCTGTTGTTGTTAGCTTTTACATCTTATTCCGATGTCATGAATCTACTATCATTAATTAGGAGTGAAGGGATACATAATTTTATTGTTTACGTTTATCAAACCATAAATTTGCCAGTGTCATTAAACCTAATGAATCAGTCTTTTCTCCCCTTAGAGATTTATGCGTTTTAAATGTGATTGATTTTCCCCATAATGGCGTAATGTAGTGATTTGTTTTACATTCCTCTTCTATATCAGATAAATAATCATTTAGATCATTTGTCGATTTTGCCCATTCTAGCCATTGTTTACGTTGTAATGATGGCAATAAATGCTGTGCAGTATCACTTACTAATAACCAGTAATAATGATCAAGTAAGGTATTTTTGCCAAATAAATATTCTGAGATCCACATGTCAGCTTTGCTTTTATCTGACACCAAATACAGTGTTAACCCTAAGCTCTCTAAAGATTCTTGAATAAAAGTTGATACCTCTGAGTTTGAGTCCCAAAAAGCAATTGTTCCTGTAATGAGTTCAGTTTCTGAATTTGAGGGGGTATTTCTTTTTGCTGCATGGACTTGGTTGTTTTCGTTGTCATGATTGTTTTTGACATTAATAGCAATATTACCGAAAAGCGTTTGGCATAACGGCAGTTCAGGGTGAATAGAGTTAGCCTGTTGTAACACCAATGGGATTAATGCCTTTCTCGTGTTGAGGGGCAGTCGATGGCTCAAGCACAATGCATAGCAACCTGCTAGTTTTGAATGAGTAAGCAAGGGGGATTGAGGTATTGTTTGTAGTGTACTTTCTTGCTCTATAACATGGCTCATATTATGAGTGCTGATATCTTTATTTGACCAAAAGTCAGCACGCTTAAGAATGCCATTTACACCAAAATAATGTTCATTTTTACTAAGCGACCAATGTTCATCATTTCTGGATTCCCAGCAATAACTTCCGGTACCAATAGGAAAGTCGGGATGCTTGTCATCTTTTAAAAAGACTGCGCTGTGGATATCAGATAACCCATGAAGAAATAACGGGTCATCGAATAACAATTCAACTTCTACCCATCTTTTATTCACCTGTATGCTTTTGATACTTTCGAATAAATAAGCGTGCAAAGGGGCATGACTTTTAAGTGTTAATAAATGACTTTTGATATATTCAGGAGTGAGCAATACACCATTATGAAAATATACATCGGGTCTGATTCTAAAGGCATAACCCTTAGCAGTTTTAGTAAACTGGTGAGCTAAACTAGGGGTAAAAGATGCCGTTTCAGGGTGATAGTTGATTAAAGTATCAAATAGCGCGTTGACATAAAGACCAGCATTCAAATCAGTCATTTTAATTGGGTGGCATGCTGGTAAGGAGTAATTAACTAATGAGATAAGTTCATCTGAACGTTCAATCTCTTCTGGGTTTGTTTTAAGCCACTGGGAAAGATGTTGTTTGAAAGTATGCTGGTAGTGAAACGTTTCAGCGTATTGAAAAGCTTGATTTAAACTGCCGTGTTGGCACATATTTTTTAACCGTGCGATGAGTAACTCTTCAAAAGAGTGCACAATCGAAAAGCTTGATTTATTGCCCCTGCCTCGTCCAGGGTTCCAAGTTATCCATCCTAATGCAGACAAGCTTTTCATTATGTTTGTTACATTTCGAGTTGAGCATATTAACGCTTCTGCAAGTTCAAATTTATCTACATTTTTTACATTTCGTCCAAACCGAGTCTCTAATTGATTGAGTCGTTGTAACTGTATTGTCGTGGCAGAATTATCCATCGAATTATTCATCTTAATATCTATGACTTATTAGATTCATAGTAGTCCAGACCTTAAAAGGTGAAAAGCTAAAATTAACCTCTACCTCTTTTTGTTGCTCGGTATATTCAATACTGAACCTAGACACATTTTTGGAGAGATAATGATGAAAAAATTAACTTTATTAGCTTTAACACTTGCGTTAGTTTCAGGTTCAAGCCAAGCAGGAACCCTAGGGGATTTCTTTTCAGGTATAACCGTTGGTGCAGGTTATTCGACTGACTCTGTCCATGGTGAGACTTTAGACGGTTACTCAGTGTACTCACAAGGAGTATTGGTTCCGTCATTAAAAGACAATTTATTCACTGATTTTAGGATAAGTTCGACCTCAAAAGATGATTATTCTAGCGTTGATCCTAAAGATGGGGCGCTTAATACAGCGACAGTAGATTTAGATCGATATCAGGCGAGTATCGGTTATGGTATCCCTTATCATGTAACAAACTCAGTCGTGTTAAAACCTTATGTCACAGCGGGTTGGTCTTGGGATAAATTATCAACTGCAGGCAATAACGAGACCGATAATAGTTTTGTTGCTTCAGCTGGAGTAAAAGGGGAGTTTGGTCAACATTTTATGACTAGCATTGGCTATTCAGAAGAAACGAGCGGCTTTAAATCTGGCCAATGGATGCTTGATGTGGGTTATCGATTCTAACTTGGTTTGGACTCATACTGAAGTTCGCTCAATATCACTAACGACGATTAATTGTTAGTAATTGAAAGTATTAATATTAGTAACTGCTTAATAGCTTGGTTATAGTGTGTAGATCTAGAGTTTTAATGTCGTGTTTATTGGGTCAATTTACCTCATGTTAATTGATTAAATAAAACGCTTAACCAATAAATAGTATAAGAGTTTGTTCATGGAAGAAAATATTCATCCTTTTAAAAAGGCTGCAGCGTTATTACTCTTACTGGGTTTGATTGATATTGCGGTAATGATTTTTTGCATTATCAATCAAACTAATTATGTCTCAAGCTTTACCATTTTTGGGGTTATTTCAGGAGTATTGCTACTTCGAGGTAGACTTAAAACGGTTCAAACATTACGTTGGTTGAGTATTTTTATCTCAGTACTGATTGTTGGTATATTGTTTGACACTTTATTTGCGACTCCGCCAGCTTTGTTTATAGCATTAATGAAATTCAGCCCACTGACAGTGATTGGACCAATATGCGTTGCTGCTTTGCTTGTTGCTGTATTTATTTGGATATACAGTCAGCTATCTTCTCAGGAGTCTTTGCAACTTTTGCTCAAGGCCAACTATAAAACAACTCAACCCAAATCAGCTTATCTACTAGGTGTTATCGGTCTGCTTGTTACTTTTTTAGGCGTTAGTGAAATGGTCAATAGTGAGTCAGCTAAAAAGGCTATTAAATTAGCGCAAGCCCAACGTGGTTCAGCATATCAATATCATGTTACTCGTTTATATGTTTCACAAAATTCTGGTTATGCTGATGTGATAGCCTATTCAGATAAAGCCGTTCATCAGCTTAACGTGAATTGGTAAGCCTTGTTTAAATAGAAGTCCTTGCGATTAATCCTACCGTTACTTCTCTCGTTAATCCCCAACTAATCCTTTTATTGACTCGTCAAAACAGCTTTAAATTTATTATACTAACCCTTTTGTTAACCTTGCATTTTTACTGTTAAAGTTCTGTTTTGTAAGTGTATTTTATATTTTGAGCTCGTCCCTCTAGGTGATGTTGTCTAAAATGATAATTGACGGGTTGTGATGTGAAGAGCTGGTTTTGATAAGAGACATAAGCTTGACCAAGTGGGTTGATACACATACTAAAGTACTAAAAAACTAACTTAAGGTTAAAAATATTTGACATGGATGGTAAGTAAGCATAAATTAACTGCGAGTTAAATATCTTTTACATGGAGTGAGGTGAGGTTAACATGGTCAATAAACAGAATTTATATCAATGGTTGCAAGAAACCAGCTTTAGGGAAGTGACTTTATCGGTTGATTTACTTGTAACGGGCTATATTTTTTATATTTACTTAAGCCGGATGTACTATGCCAGTGCTGAAGAATTAGCCTCGACAGTGTGGCTATCTGGTGTATTGCTCGAAATCATTATTTACTCAGTTGTGTTGATGGTACTGAGTTATATTGTATTAGCATTTGTGAGTGATGATGAATTAAACCAACCCATGGATGTGCGAGAAAAACAGATAAACCTAGTGGGTTACAAATACTCGGCGATAGTTTTACAAACCGGCGTTATTTTAGCCATGGTTCAATATGGAATAGAAAAACAAGCTGAAATAATTTTGTTTGAGCCGATTCCTCATTTACCATTACACATTTTGTTAGTGGCATTTTTAACTGCCGAATTAGCCCATTATGGTGTGCAATTGTATAAAGGCCGCACAGGAGATATTTATGGGTAAAGTGGATCAAGATGGTATGGGGATCAGTAACTCTATCCGTACATTACGATTTTTAAATGATGAAATGACCCAAAAGCAACTGGCTGAGCTCATCGGTGTCACTAGACAAACGGTAATGGCGATTGAATCAAATAAGTATTCGCCGACATTAGAAGTCGCGTTCAAGATTGCTGAGGTATTTAATTTACCTCTTGAAGAGGTGTTTCGCTATCGTTCGGCAAACGATACCCTACCAACAGACTAGCTGTTTGTAGGTTTTATTAGGATGATGAGTTGTTGCTAGCGACTAACACTTCTTGAAACTAGTAAATTATATCACTGGCCGCTTGAGGTTATCTGTTGAGGATAAATGGTTCCGTATTAGCGACTCACAGTGCTTTAAAGCCCAACCGCGCTTTGGGCTCAGATACTCTTTGCAATCTTTATCGCTTACGATAATAATCACCCATTCATTTAGCTGATAAATTGTTGAGTCAGCTAATCTCATTTTTATAAAGTGCAACAGCACTGTTAAGGCCAGTATTAGGTTATGAAATTTAGTCCGCTAGTTGATGAATTAATTGAATCATTACGTTGCTTACCCGGTGTAGGGCCTAAGTCTGCTCAGCGTATGGCATTTCAGTTATTGGAACGTAATCGTAAAGCGGGGCAAAAACTGGCAAACGCTCTTGAGCGCTCTATGAGTGAAGTGGGGCATTGCCAAGCGTGCCGTACGTTTACAGAACAAGAATTATGCCCAATTTGCAGTAGCCCTAAACGAGGCAACGCTGGCGTTATATGTGTGGTAGAAACGCCTGCAGATGTACTTGCTATCGAAGCTGGTGGCCATTTTATGGGACGATACTTTGTGTTATTAGGCCATTTGTCACCACTTGATGGCGTGGGCCCTGATGAACTAGGTCTTGAGTTACTTGAACAGCATTTATCTTCAGAAGATGTCACAGAGTTAATCTTGGCAACAAACCCTACAGTAGAAGGTGATGCAACAGCGCACTTTATCGCGGATATCGCACGTCGTCATAAGGTGGTTATCAGCCGTATTGCTCATGGTGTGCCAGTAGGTGGCGAGCTTGAGTATGTCGATAGCACGACTTTAGCGTTATCGTTTAATGGGCGTATTCCTCTGTAAAACGAACACGAGTTAATAATAAAAGGGCTAATTTAGCCCTTTTTGCGTTTTTTTTAGGCATCAGAAAAAAATTCCCTTGAAAACTGATTTTCACGCCCCATTTCCTAGGTAACAAAGAATTTTAGTTGCATTGAAACGTCAAATATTAGATTTCAGTACAACTGCTGTATTAACGTTAAACCAAGGGAAATTTTCATGTCTCAACAAGAAACACATGGCTTTCAAACCGAAGTAAAACAACTTCTTCATCTGATGATCCATTCTTTATACTCAAATAAAGAAATTTTCTTACGTGAATTAGTCTCAAATGCCGCTGATGCTGCAGACAAGTTACGTTACCTTGCATTGACTGATAACACATTATTTGAAGATGACACTGAACTTCGTGTTCGCATCAGCACCGATAAAGAAAAAGGCACCGTTACGATTGAAGATAACGGTATCGGTATGACTCGTGATGGTGTAATTGAACATTTAGGGACAATTGCTAAATCAGGTACTGCTGATTTCTTCAAAAACTTATCTGGCGAAGAGTCAAAAGATTCGCAACTTATTGGTCAGTTCGGTGTGGGCTTCTACTCGGCGTTTATCGTAGCTGATAAAGTGACTGTTCGTACTCGCGCTGCAGGTGCGGATGTTAACCAAGGTGTGGTGTGGGAATCACAAGGTGAAGGTGACTTTACTGTTGATACCATTACTAAAAACAGCCGTGGTACTGAAATTACACTGCATTTACGTGAAGAAGAAAAAGAGTTTGCTGATGACACACGTTTACGCTCAATTATCACCAAATACTCTGATCATATCTCTGTACCTGTAGAGATGTTTGAGGAAGGTACACCTGCTGTTGAAGCGACAGAAGAAGGCGGCGAGGCGATTCCAGCTACTGAAGGTCAGTGGAAACCGATGAACAAAGCCACTGCGCTTTGGACTCGTAGCAAATCTGATATTTCTGATGAAGAGTATCAAGAGTTCTACAAGCATATTTCTCACGATTACGGTGATGCTGCAACTTGGTCTCACAATCGTGTTGAAGGTAAACAAGAGTACACGAGCTTATTGTATATCCCAAGTAAAGCACCATGGGATATGTTTAACCGTGATGCTAAAAACGGCTTAAAACTGTTTGTTCAACGTGTATTCATTATGGATGACGCTGAGCAATTTATGCCGACTTACCTTCGCTTTGTAAAAGGCTTAATTGACTCTAATGATTTACCTTTAAACGTGTCTCGTGAAATTTTACAAGACAACAGCATCACTAAAGCTTTACGTAGCGGTGTGACTAAGCGTGTGTTAGGCATGCTTGAAAAAATGGCTAAAAATGATGCTGAGAAATACCAAGCATTTTGGGCTGAATTCGGTCAAGTATTAAAAGAAGGTCCTGCTGAAGATTTCGCTAACCGTGAGCGTATTTCTGGCTTGTTACGTTTTGCTTCTACACACACAAATACCGCAGCAACTGACGTGTCATTAGATGATTACATCGGCCGTATGAAAGAAGGCCAAGACAAGATTTACTACATTGTTGCTGACAGTCATGAAGCGGCAGCAAACAGCCCACATCTTGAATTATTACGTAAGAAAGACATCGAAGTGTTATTGATGTCAGAGCGTATTGATGAATGGTTAATTAACCACTTAACTGAATTCAAAGGCAAGAAATTGCATTCGGTAACACGTGGTGATCTAGAGTTAGGTGAACTTGAAGATGCTGATGAAAAAGAAGCTCAAGAAAAGCTTGCTGGTGAAGCACAAGCATTAGTTGAACGTATGAAAACGGCATTAGGTGCAAAAGTTGCAGACGTTAAAGTAACTTCGCGCTTAACTGACACGCCTGCATGTGTTGTGGCCGGTGAAGGTGAAATGTCATCACAAATGATCAAGCTTATGCAATCAGCGGGTCAACCAGTGCCTGAAACGAAACCGACCTTTGAAATCAACCCGCATCACCCATTAGTTGAACGTTTGAACAATGAACAGGATGAACAGTTATTTGCTAACTGGGCTGACTTATTACTTCAACAAGCACAGCTTTCTGAAAAAGGCAGCTTAGCGGATCCTTCTGCATTCATTAAGTTAACCAATGAAATGCTAGTCGCAAGCTTGAAGTAAGCGTCGTCATAATAAACAAGCGGACCGAGTGTCCGCTTTTTATTAGCGTTTATTTTTAGCCAGTGTGATACTGAATAAATAGCACTGCTAACAAGGATCCACGATGGAACATATTATTAATTTAACCAAAGAGAACATACAACAAGTTGTTGATGCCTCAATGGATAACTTTGTTGTTATGTCTTTTTGGGCTCAACAGCAGCCTGAAAGCGTGCAAATGCTTCAAGTGATGGAGCAGATTGCTAACGAGCAAGCTGGGCGATTCATTCTTGCTAAAGTTAACTGTGAAGCCGAATTAGAGATTGCTAACTATTTTCAAATTCAAAGCTTACCCACCCATTTGGTATTAAGCCAAGGTAAACCTATCGATGGTTTTGCCGGGGTTCAATCACAAGCGCAAGTTTTGGACATGCTCAATAAGCATTTACCAGAATTATGGGTACAAGATGTGAATGCGGCTAAAGTTATTTTAGCTGGCGATACGGTGACAAAAGAGCAATTAGAAGAGGCATTAAGCTTACTAAAAAGTGCTTATGTTGATTCAGGTAACCAAGCTGAAGTTGCATTACTTATGGTCGATGCCTACTTGCAGTTAGGTATTCTTGGTGATGCAAAAACCTTATTAGACACTATTGGGCTTGCCGATCAAGACAGCTATTATCAAAACCTCAAAGCAAAACTGGCTTTAGCTGAAGATGCAGCCGATACACCTGAAATTCGTCAGTTACAACAAGCGTTAGAAGCTGAGCCAGATAATGTTGAAATTTCAATCAATTTAGCCAAGGCCTTAAGTCAAGCTAACCGAGGTGAAGAGGCATTAGAAAACCTTTTTGCGATTTTACAAAAAGATTTATCTGCGGCTGACGGGAAAGTCAAACAGGTGTTCATGGAAATATTGACTGCCTTAGGGCAAGGAAACACCATAGCCAATCAGTATCGTCGTCGTTTATACAGTTTGCTGTATTAAACAGCGCTAAATTTAACAGGTTGCGAGCTATTAGATATTGGTCTAACTCTTTGGTTATTTACCTTCTAAAGATGGACTAAATGTGCGAAAATCGCCGCCTAAAAATATGAAAGCAATAAAGAGGACTTTTGAGATGCGCATTATTCTATTGGGTGCCCCAGGTGCCGGTAAAGGTACACAAGCTCAGTTTATTATGGAGCAGTACGGTATCCCACAGATCTCAACTGGAGACATGCTTCGTGCAGCAATTAAAGCTGGCACAGCATTAGGCTTAGAAGCTAAATCAGTAATGGATGCAGGCCAGTTAGTATCAGATGACCTAATTATTGGTTTAGTTAAAGAACGTATCGCACAAGATGATTGTGTTAAAGGGTTCTTACTTGATGGTTTCCCACGTACCATTCCACAAGCTGATGCAATGGTTGCAAACGGTATTGAAATTGATCACGTTGTTGAGATTGACGTACCTGATGAAGAAATCGTTAAACGTATGAGTGGCCGTCGTGTGCATTCTGGTTCTGGCCGTGTTTACCACATCGTTTACAATCCACCAAAAGTGGAAGGTAAAGATGACGTAACTGGTGAAGAGTTATCAATTCGTCCAGATGATGAAGAAACAACAGTACGTAAGCGCTTAGGTATCTACCATGAGCAAACTAAGCCATTGGTTGAATACTACGGTAAAGTGGCTGCTGAAGGTAACACTCAGTACACCAAGTTTGATGGTACACAAACTGTTGCGGCAGTCAGTGAGCAAGTTAAACAGTTGCTAGGTTAATTAGCTGCTAAAATTACAGTTCCAACGACTGTTGTTCATAAAAAGACCTGCATTGCAGGTTTTTTTATGGCATAAATAAAATAGTTGTCACAAAAAGAGACAAAGATTGACATCAGTATTGGTGTTGATTGTTTTTGTGTTAAAATTAGCGTTTGGTATAAAGCATAAAATGCTGTTCAATCCACAATCCTTTTAAGCACGGATGCCTACTCAGAGAGTTTAAGATGAAGTTTCCTGGTCAACGCAAATCTAAGCATTACTTCCCGGTAAATAACAGAGATCCATTACTGGCTCAGTTAACCCAACAAGAGCAATCTTTTTCAACTTACATTTGCGGTATCGATCAAACCTTGGTGGATATTGAAGCCAAAGTAGAAGACGAACTATTAGAGCGTTATGGTTTACCAAAAGGTAACTCAACCCTTATTGATGACCAACAAGCCCATGAACTCTATAACGAGTTAAAAAACAATGAGATGATCAGCGATGAATTTGCAGGTGGTACCATTGGTAACACGGTTCATAACTATTCAATTTTAGCGGATGACCGTTCTGTGTTATTCGGGGTGATGAGCCAGAATATTATGGTAGGGAGCTACGCCTACCGTTATTTATGTAATACCTCATCAAAGGTAGATTTAAACTATTTACAGCCTGTAGATGGTCCTATTGGTCGTTGTTTTACGTTAATTTCTGAAAATGGTGAGCGTACCTTTGCTATTAGTAAAGGCTCAATGGATAAGTTAACCCCAGAATATATTAATCAAGAAGTCATTCAGGGGAGTTCTGCGTTAGTTATTACAGCCTATTTAATGCGCGCCAGTGAAGGTGATGGCATGACATCCGCTGCGATGAAAGCAATTGAATATGCAAAAGCAGCAGAGGTCCCAGTAGTATTGACATTGGGCACCCGCTTCCTTATTCAAGAAGATCCAACTTGGTGGCAAAACTTTATTCGTGAAAATGTGACTATTTTGGCAATGAATGAAGATGAAGGCGAAGCGTTAACAGGCTTTAGCGACCCACTATTGGCTGCTGATGCGGCACTTGAATGGTGTGACATGGTACTTTGTACCGCAGGGCCTTTGGGTTTATATACTGCGGGCTACGCAGAAGATTCAGAAAAGCGTGCAACCAGTCATACTCTATTACCTGGCGCTATCCCTGAATTTAACCGCTATGAGTTTTCTCGCCCGAAATTAAAAGCAGATTGTGAAACTCCGATTAAAGTCTTCGCACATATTTCACCATATATGGGTGGACCTGAACTGATTAGAAACACTAACGGAGCGGGTGACGGAGCATTAGCGGCCTTATTACATGACTTATCTGCTAATACCTTCCATAAGACAAATGTACCTGGCTCAAGTAAACATCAACGTGATGGTTTATGTTACTCGTCATTCTCACAAGTGTGTAAATACGCAAACCGTGTAGCTTATGAAGTTTTGGCACAACATAGTCCAAGACTTTCTCGTGGCTTACCAGAGCGTGAAGATAGTCTTGAAGAGTCATACTGGGAACGTTAAATTTACAGCATAAATTGAAAGGCGAGCATAGTAATATGCTCGCCTTTTTTATTACGTAAATTGCACTTAAATTGCATAAGTAGTACTTGGTACCTGTGGTAAAATTCAGTAGGATACCAATTAGAGCGTAAATACCTCATTGTAAGTACCATCGGGTAATTAAAACAGCATTGACTACAGAAATTGGAGAGCGTTGTGAAGGGACAAATCTTAAGAGAAATGAAAGTACTTAAGGCGATTGAACCAGCTTATGAAGTCGAACGTCGTGTCGCATTTTTGAAAACCAAGTTAGTTGAAGCACATACACGTAGTTTGGTACTAGGCATTAGTGGTGGTGTTGATTCATCAGTTACAGGTAGATTATGTCAGTTAGCTGTAGATAGCTTAAACGCTGACAACCCTGAACAAAATTATCAATTTATTGCTGTTCGCCTGCCTTACCAAGTGCAAAAAGATGAAGATGAGGCTCAATTAGCGTGTCAGTTTATTCATCCATCTAAACAAGTGACTGTTAATATTGCTGATGGCGTTGTCGGTGTACATAATGCGACAGTGACTGGTTTAGAAGAGGCAGGCATTGCGGTAAGTAACAATGATAATCTTGATTTTGTTAAAGGAAATGTGAAAGCCAGAATGCGCATGATTGCTCAATATCATATTGCAGGATTAACGGGTGGTTTAGTCGTAGGAACCGATCATAGCGCTGAAAATATTACTGGTTTTTACACTAAGTTCGGAGATGGCGCGTGTGATTTAGCGCCATTGTTTGGTCTTAATAAACGTCAAGTCAGACAGCTTGCAAGTTTCTTAGGTGCTCCTGAGATATTAGTAAAAAAAGCACCAACAGCAGATTTAGAAGATGATAAGCCACAACTTGAAGATGAAGTGGCATTAGGCCTTACGTACGATCAAATTGATGACTTTTTAGAAGGGAAAGACGTAGAGAGTCATGTTGAAGATAAGTTGGTCGCGATATACAAGCGCACGCAACACAAGCGTCAACCTATCCCAACAATCTATGATTAGTGATAAGTTCAATATTGTTTTAGGTAGTCTCTCACTGCTTCTATGAGCTGGTTAGGAAACTGTCGATAATCTAAATATGGCGCAATAAGGACTTGCTTATGCGCCATTACTTTTTGTTTTTCACCCAGTTCTGTTAACTCATCTTGCCAATTCAGGCCCATATGCGTTTCTATTGAATGTTGTAATCGTTCATAAGTCACCTGGCCACATAAAATATGCACTTCTGCATGCGGGTCTATACCTGCTGAATTGATGATTAAACATGTTGAGTCATGTGGTTCACTTTTTGTCGTAAACAAATCTGCTCTTCGTTTTTTCCAGCAATCGGCTGAGTTATTCTCGGCGGTAATTTTGGCCATTATGGTAAAGATTTTACGCCAATGATTACCATTAAGTTCGATTATCTTACTGGTATCAGGCAGCGTGAGTTCAGTGTCTGTTGGGATGATAGGTGCAGTCGGTAAATAAAACGCCATTTTGGCATTTTTATGGCCAAATTTTATTTGTTCATTATTGGTTGGTGACAGGTCTGATGTCATTTTAATGTCTGTTAATTCCCTCATTTTTACTAGATTATCATGATTAATCTCTAGACTCGAATAGGCTTTTAGGCAAACATGAGTCTATAGAATCGGATAAGTGTAACGATATCATTAAGCAGCGAGATGTGTCATTTAGCCACAGATTTACAAAGCGCTTAGTGTTCAAGGAAAGATCAATGAAAGCGATTGTGATCGGCTCAACAAAGCAACTTCTATTTTTTGCTGTTTATGGCTTTATCGGCAGTATTATCGTTTTTATTGCGATTTTAGTTTGGTTATTAAATGCCAGAGCTGAGTTAGATATCTGGCACACAACTGAACTAAAACACGAATACCATCAGCAGTTGGGGTTAAAAAACTTTGCTGAATACCTGTCGCTCGAAAGTGACTTGTTCAGTGAAATTGAGAATAAAATTTATCAAAGTTACTCGCCAGAAACGCCTTCTGTCATTAACCGGTATGAAACTGGTAGCTTATCTGATCCCAATGGATGGAATTATAACTGGAACCGCTCGTTTGAATGGAAAAAAGCCGATGCTGAGTTTGGTGTTTTACTGATCCATGGTATGTCTGACTCACCCTATGCAATGTCTCATCTTGCTAAACACTTTAAGAAAAATGCTCATATTTTGGGGTTAAGGCTACCTGGACATGGCACCATTCCCGCAGGATTAACCGGTATTACTTGGCCTGATTTAGCCAGCGCTGTAGATTTGGCGACGCAGCATATGAAGCAACAACTTAATGGTAAGCCGTTATACGTGGTTGGCTTTTCAACGGGGGCTGCCTTAGCGTTAAACATTGAGTTAGAAGCCATTGCCAGAGGCAATGAAACGCACTATCAAGGTATGATTTTTCTTTCCCCTGCAATAGGGCTACAACCCATTGCAGCAGGTGCTAAATGGCAAGCAATGTTAGGCCGGTTTTTAGGTTATGAAAAGTTATTTTGGAACAGTATTTCAGTTGAGTACGACCCGTTTAAATATAGCTCTTTTGCAGTTAACGCTGGTGATGTTGTTTATCAATTATCTCAGCGAAATCATCAAATTATTGAATCGTTTTCAACTGAGCAATTAGGCTCTTTAGCACCGATTTTAACTTTCCAGTCGCTTGCTGATGATACCGTTTCTTCCAATGCCGTGGTGAATAACCTTTATCAGTACTTACCTTCAAAACAACACGAGTTAGTCATTTTTGATATTAATCGAAATCCTAATAATCATCAGTTGATTATTAATGATCCGATGGATGAAATGGCAAAGCTATGGTTACAAGAGCCAATGGGTTATCAACTGACCTTGATTGAAAATGATACTGAACGTGAGCACTTTGTAAAAGAGACAAGATTAGCTTCTGGTGAATCCTTGACAAGTGAAGCGCTACCATTTGAATGGCCACGTGGGGTATATTCCTTATCTCACGTGGCTTTACCTTTCCCTAAAGCGGATCCTTTGTATGGTCCAGATTTTTTGAAAGAGGTGAGCCACATTCAAATTGGCCAAGCTATTTTTACTGGCGAACGTGGCTTATTTGGGATCCCTGCTGCTGAAATGTTACGTCAGAAGTGGAATCCATTTTACCCGTATATGCTTAATAAAATGGATGAGGTTATAAATCCATAGGTATAACCGTCTTACTCATTAATCACATTAATGATAACTTTATTTCGACCTTGTTCTTTAGCCGCATACAGATTATCGTCGGCCACTTTAATCCATACATCAATGTCAGTTGAAAAGCTGGCATTAGCAGTAATTGCGCCGATACTGGTGGTCACAGAAAACTGCTGTTGATCTGTTGGAGAAGTGATCACAAGCGCTGCTAACTTTTGTTTGAATTGATTTAAATGATGCTCAATTTTAAGGGCATTTGATATCGGTAAAATAAGTAAAAACTCTTCCCCACCATAGCGAGCTACAATATCCGTATCACGCTTAAACTCTTGCTTAAGTAAACTTGAGACGGTACGTAAACATTCATCTCCTGCTAAGTGTCCATAGGTGTCGTTGACCTGCTTAAAAAAGTCTAAATCAAGAATTGCTATGGTAATTGCATGTTCACCACGTAAGCAAAAATCTAATAAGCCATCAAATTTATCTTCAGCATAACGGCGGTTTTTAAGATCCGTTAATGGATCTTTATCCACTAAAGCAAGTAGCTTTTTGTTGGCTTGCTCTAACTCATCAGTGCGGATTGCCACTGTCTCTTCAAGTTCTAGCTGATGTGTTAGCAGTTCACGCTTACTGTTGGTGAGCCGTTGGTAGAGGTTAAATACTTCTTTAGACGAGTTTTCATCCAGCACTTGGCTTTTTAAATCATCATTATTGATATTACCAAATTGGTTAGCGACGATTTCGAGTGGCGCTGTTAATAATTGGCACACCTTTCTTGAAATGATAAAGGTGAAAATAATTGAAATAATCAGCATCAAAAAGGTGCCTAACATTTGCTGTTCGGCAGTTTTAAGTAATGGTGAGAGGGGCTTTAATACATATAACTCCCAACCATTATTAAGGCGTGTTTTTACAAATACATGTTCTGGCGAAGTGGATTCAAGATCACGAATATTGATGGTATTTAACGCAATATGGTATGCGCCTTTATCATCAGAGTAAGTAAATTCATCTTCTTCATTGAGCTCAAGTTCTGAGGATGCATAGATGATTTTTTTATTGTCATCTATAAGTACCAGCAACTCTTTTTCACCATAACTATTTTGATTATCGATATTAGCGAAAAACTGTAAATTCAAGGAACCTTCAATGATACCAGCAACTTGTGCTTGATTATTATTTTGGTAAAACGGCGCACTGATAGCGATGATTGAGTCACTACCAAATCCACGCCCTTTGAATACGGATGAGACATATAATTGGCGATTATGGAAGGATTGAATAAAGTAATCTCGGTCACTTATCGACATATTTTTAATATTGTTTTTTTCGTCCAGCATCATTACACCAGGGCTACCTGCTTTGACTTGCGCATTGCTATCGGCAATCAACATGGTAATGAAACTAGGATAACTTGTGTGCAGTTGACTCAGCATTGGCTGCCATTCGTCGTTAGTGGTATTGGCTAAACTGAGAAAGTTGGCTGCGTATTCAATTACTTTTTTGTGATCGTCTATGTATTGCTCGGTTGCAGAGCTTAAATGTTGCGTCGTATCAGTTAAGTTTTGTTTTAATAGCTGTTGCTGCTTTTCTAGAAACAGATAATTAAAACTAAGGGCTGAGATAAGTAAGCATAAGGTGATCATCAATGTCATAAAGTAGGTTACTTGAGCATTGAACGAACGTCTTTTTTTCGCTGTCCCTTGGCCATTAAATTGCCAAAGTTTAGGGATCAATACAATAATTAAAGAAGCTAAACAGGCATATATTAGACCATTAATACTTTGCTTAATGATGGCAAACGGCATATGGCTTGCTGGTAAATCACTGACTATTTTCATGTATAAATACGTCAGTGGCATTCCGATAAGTATCCAGTAAATGGCACTGCCGTATAGCGGGTAAACCCCTTTACGGCGAATAAAACCTATAAATACCGCTTCGATACAAAACAGTAAGTAAACATGAGGACTTCCCCAAGTGACCATTAAGCCTGTTGCACTGAAAACAGCTGTTAATAGGGCATACCAAGGGCCTAAAATAACGGCAGATACAACCGTAAAGGTATTACCCATGACCAGCTGGACGTTGGCAAAAATAGGAATGGGGTAACAGTTGACGATAAAGCCAATGACACCTAGAACCAGTGCTAAAATAAGGTGTTGTGGATTGATGGATTTTTTATTCAATGAATCATCCTTGTCATTATTATAAAAAAATATTACCTGCCTTATTCAGGTAGTACAAGCCTTTGATCTATTAAGGATGAATCATTCTATAAGCTTTGACTAAACGTGAGTGAGCTTATTCTTGATTTTTTATTGACCACGCCAAAGGAGCTCGCCACTTTTCGTTAACTGGTAACCCGATAATAAATTAGCTAGCTGGGTGGTTTGAGGTTGATTTAACAAGGTTAATAGCGCTTGCAGTTGGCGCCTGAAAAAGATGCTCTGAGACATGACAAAGTCAAACGACTCAGTTAGCTGAGGAATAAAATGTAACCCGCTTTCTACAGCAACGGCCTGACAACCAAAACCAATATCAGCATTATTACGGGCTATATAAGCCGCTAGCTCTCGTTCCGACTTTGCTGTGGCAGTAAAAAGTAATTCATTAATATTGATATGCTGCTGCGTTAACCATTGCTCTAAATGAAGTTGGCTACCTGCACCTTTTTGTCTTGAAACCCATCTTAAAGACTGCAATGTGCCTTGGTTTACATTATCAAAAAGCGATGCCATTTCTTGGCGAACCATTAAGCCTTGATGTCGTTCAAACCCACTCACTAAAATCCATTGTTGATGATTAGGGTAGCTTTTCAATAGGTTGTATAAACTGTCTCGACTGCCATGTTGGCTTTCCCAGTGAATACTACAGACATCAGCATAACCACGGGAAAGCAAAGTTAAGCCTGACTTAGAGCCTGTTGCGCTATAGCTGATGATTTCTTGATGTTCCCCTTCAGACATTAACTGTGCAACAAGCATTGAAAGTAGAGGATCGTCACTGCCAGTGATGTGCATTCTATCTGACAGCATGCCGCTATGGCATGAATCCATAAGCCAACGATCAATTAACACTTTGGGAAATAGCCATTTTCCTGTCACTTTTGTTGCAGGTAAGATGCGCTGGTTGGCCATCGAATAAACTTTTTTCTCATTTAAGTCCAAGTATTCAGCGACTTGCTTAGTGCTCATATAGATAATGCTTGAATCAATTGGCATAGTAATCCCAGATGCTGCTTAGGTGGCAATGATTCGTTAGTGTAATAATTGCGAGCGTCGATGCATATCTGCATTAGCAGTTAAAGTTAACTTTTGTGGGCAATGTTGGATTTATCCTACTTGTAATTAATGAGCGCTTTGAGATCATATTTATCCAGATTATCTGATTGAATTGATAATATTTGATGACTTACGCTTGGATAACCGTTAATGAATAAGGCTAAATTAAACGAGCATGTTTCTGACCCAATGCAATTGGATATGGCTGTCATGGTGATTGAGCCGGACTTAAGTGCTTGGCAAAGTCTTGAGCCGATATTATCTCGATACTTCAGGTTGATTCAGCACGCAAGAACGCTTGAATTAGCGGTAGTCAATTTTCGGCGATTCAATTTCGATTTGGTTGTTATTGATATCAAGTTGGTCGAAACATTTTGGCAGATGCTAAACCGTCAACATCTTGCTAGTGATGTTATTCATCAAGGTATTAATAACAGTGACTTTCCAATACACGATTCTTTATTTGACGCTGTAACCCATAACATCGAACTTCAATCTGCTGATGATAAGTATTGTTACCCAGAGCATTTCATTGTGCTTAGTCGGGTGCCTGAGGTTGACGATATATTAGCCATGATGAGAAAGGGGGCGAAGGATTTTATAAATAAGCCGATTCAGTATCGTGACTCAGAATCTATCATTGCGAATTGGTGTAAGCGTTATCGGTTGTCATCTAAGCAAGTTTCCCTGCAAACATGTCAGCCCGTTAAGTCATACTCACAGCTTGTTGGTGACAGTAGCATTGCAGAAACGATGAGAGCTAACATACTCAGTGCCAGTGTATCTAATTCTCCTATATTGATCGAAGGCCTTGTTGGTACCGGTAAGAAGTTAGCGACTCATCAATTATTGCAGTTGGCAGACCGTCCTTGCCAACAAGTTGTTATAGACTGCCGTGATGAGTTGCAGCTAACGAAGACGGCTTTAGCTGGTTGTGATAAAGCAACCTCTAATCCAAGGCGATATGTACAGCTTGTTTTGGCACATGTGGATAGTCTATCTGTTACTGGTCAAATTGCTTTAATGCAATTGTTAGACTCAGTTAGTTTGTTGTCTACTCTAAAGCTGAGAGTAGTCAGTTTGAGTCATTCTTCACTCTTGAGGCGAGTTCAACAAGGGGCTTTTTCATCAGAGCTCTATCATCGATTGGCGTGTCTCTACCTTCATTTACCTCCTTTGAATCAACGTTCTGAGGATATTGTCTTACTCGTAAAGTTTTTTGTGAGTCAATTGATTGCAACTGACGTTTTTGTTGCTGAAGATTTACTCACACGTTTTAACGCGTGGCGGATTACTGATTATCAAACCCTGACGGAATATGATTGGCCAGGGAATATTCAAGAGTTAAAAAATACGGTTGAGCAGTGTTTAATGATGAATGTACTTCCCAATGAGTACTTTAAGCAAAACCCTCATACCGATTGCCAACAGGCTGATAGGCAAAGTATTAGCGAGGCTACTTCATCTACTCAGCACTTCTTTCCCATTGAATGGGATCTTAAGCACATCGAGAAAGCCCATATTTTGCGGGTAATGAATATTTACCAAGGCAATAAGCTATTAGCAGCAGAACACTTAAATATCTCTCGCAAAACCATCGATAGAAAATTAAATGAATGGGCGAAAGACTGAAAACCAATAATTCATCACTGATTCATAAATGCTGATTGCATCAAGTTTGCCTCTAGTTTGATATTTATGCACTTTAAAAGGACATTTTGTCCTTTTTTTTGGTTTTGATTTCCAATTTGTCAGATTTTGTCGTGTTGGTTGTAGTTTTAATGGGTCCTAGTTGAGTTTTTAGATTGCGATCGCAACAATGCTCGCACTCAAATAGGACTTATTAATTAGGATGTTGTCGCACAATGAACATGAGCAAGCCTGCGCAAAAATCATTGCGTTATTCAGTGTTATCCATTGCTATTTTAGCCAGCTTAAATACCTATGCAGAAACGATTGAACGCGATCCCGTTCTGAAGATTCAAGAGGTAATTGTTGTAAAAGGTGAAGGCCCTACAGCGGCGCAGTCTTCTATGACTCACTGGGATATCTCACGAGAAGAAATAGAAGCCTCAGGCGCACAAAGTCTTGACTTAATTCTGGCCAATGTACCTGGCATATACGTACGAGTTGGCGGGCAGGGAACGCCGAGAGTCGATATTCGCGGATTTAAAGCGCGCCATGTTATTTACTTAATTAATGGTGTTCCTGCCAATGATGCTGAAGACGGTCAGTTTGATCCAAGTGTCATACCAGCTTCACAAATTGAGTCAGTTGAAGTCTCAGTAGGCCCAACGTCTGTGCTTTACGGACCAGGTGGTGCGGGTGGTGTGATCAATATTATCACTCGACAAGGGGATAGCGCTCCAAGTGTATCCGGTAACCTTGAGTTCGCAGAAAATGACACAATAAATGGCAATGTGAACTTAGCCGGTAGCGGTGAAAAGTGGCAAGGTTTTGCTAGTTATAACCGCCAGCAAACTGATGGGTTTCCGATGTCATCAGATTTTGAAGACACGGATGAGCAAAGTGGTGATACACGTTTAAATGCGGATAAAACTGTCGATAACTTTTACGCCCAAGGAAGCTACTTTGTTTCTGATGAAACGATGTTGAGCGCAAATGTAAACTATAAATCTGGCAATTGGGGTAAACCAAGCACGGATGGCACAGGAACCAGTAAATCTAAGTTTGAACGAGTTGATGATTTTGAAAGCACCATAGTCCAGTTAGGCTTTGCACATAAGTTTTCTGATCGTCTCGCGTTACGAGGCTATGGCTACCATAACGAAAGTCAGGTATTTGAAACTGTCTATACCAGTAGTGATTACAGCGATATCGATTCTACGCAAGATGGCATATCAACGGTGCAGGGCGGGAACTTACAGCTGATTGCTGATTTTGATACAGCGGGTTTATTAACAGGGTCAATTATTAGCGAAAAGCAAAGTTGGGAATCCGTTAATTATGAGGCTAATACAAGTAGCGCCTCTATTCTTGGCAGTGGCAGTGGTTCAGGTTCTGGAAGTGGCGATGGTTCAGGTTCAAGTGACGATTTTAATAAGGATGGCTGGTTAAATACGCTGGCCGTCGAATATCAGTACCAGAATGACGGTAAGTACGGTGTCACTATCGGTGGTGCGGCGCACAGTCAAGAGCGTGATGATGCTGACGATACTAATTACTCGGCGCAACTTTCTAGTTTTTGGCGAGTGACTGAGGACAGTAAACTGCATGCAGGTATTGCTCGTAAAGTGCGTTTTCCATCATTAAGAAACCTCTATGCGCAATCATCAGGTAACAGTGAACTAGAGCCTGAGGAATCATCACATGTTGAGTTAGGTCTGAATCAAGGGTTAGCTTATAACACCAGCTTAGATATTACCGGCTACTACACTGACGCTGAAAACTACATTGCTAAAGACAATGACGGTGTTTATCAAAATATCAGTAACTACGCGTTTAAAGGGGTCGATTTTTCTGTAAGAAACGAATACTTCGATGACTTAGATTTGACAGTCTCTTACAGCTATTTAGATGCTGAAGATTCTGATAATGATCTTATGAACGAATTAGAGTATCGACCAAAACATCAGTTTAGATTCCAAGGCCTTTATCAATTCGATTTCGGTATGAGTGTAAACCTGAACGTTGAATATATTGCCGATCAAATTTATTACACCAGCGAGAAAATTTCAGGTGAAACAATCTCAGTTAGAAATGAAGTGGATAACTACACATTAGTTGATATCAATATTGTGCAGCCATTGATGGTGGATCATTTAGAAGCCTATATTCGAGCGACTAATTTACTGGATGAAAACTACTATCAAAGTGAAGCATTGCCTCAAGCCGGCAGACAGATCTTTGTTGGTATTAATTGGCAGTTGTAACCAATGACATTATTGGCATTGCATGAAGTGAGTTTTCGACATCAGTCATCATCTGTAGCACTTTTAAAGCAATTGAACTTTACCGTGATAGCGGGCGAGTGCCACTGTATTTGTGGTGAGACTGGCGCAGGTAAGTCCTCCTTGCTACAGCTGATGGCAATGCCAAGTGAATTTGATTTTAAAGGTGAGATATTACATAGCGATGGCCTTCGTTTAGGCCTCGTTATGCAAGATCCCCATATACAGCTTATTCGAGAAACTGTGGGTGCAGAAGTTGCCTTTGGTTTAGAAAACTTAGCCTTTCCTGCACCTGAGATGCTGCAACTTGTTTTGCAAGCATTACAGCAAGTAGGACTCGATTTACCATTAGATACGCAAGTGAGTAATTTGTCGCTTGGACAAAAATATCGGCTGATGTTAGCTGCGCAGCTTGTGCTTCGTCCCAATGTGATTTTTATTGATGAACCATGGGCACAATTGGATGATGCTGGTGTTGTTGAGTTAAATGAGGCTCTAAAACAGCTTGTGGATTCGGGGGTAAGTGTCGTGATGACAGAGCACCATTCTGCGGCATTCTCCCAAGTTATCAATACACATTGGCTATTAAAAAACGGCGTGCTGCATAAACAGGATAAAGCGCCCATTCAGAAAGCAGAAACTTGCCCTTTAAAGCATTTAGCTAACAAGCCACAACTGAGAGAAAATACTGAACTTTGGCGGTTAAATATGCCAGCTGTTCAAGCTATAACGGTATCTGCACAAACTGACATCAGGTTAGCTATATCACCCTTGACGGTTCAATTTACTGGTAAGCCGCCATTGATTGAACTTAGCCAAGAGTTGCAGCTTTACGCTGGTGAAATGGTTGGGCTGTTTGGAGAAAATGGCTGCGGAAAAACAAGCTTGTTGAATCAAATTGTCGGTATTGATGATAAAAATCAGCACGCGATTTTGATGTTAGGCAAGCCGGTTAAACTTGGTACTTTTGGACAGGACCTGGGCTTTTTGATGCAGCGCCCATCTAGACAGTTATTTGAAGTGTCTGTGCAACAAGAGGTTGAATTTAGTTTAAAGCGATTTGGTTTACCAGTGTCACGTGCGAGTGAAATATTAACTCAGCTCAATATCAGTCATTTGGCGGCTCAATCCCCGCATAAGCTGTCATACGGTCAACAACATTTAGTTGCCTTAGCCTCAGTACTTTGTTTAAAGCCTAAAGTGTTATTACTTGATGACCCTTTTGCGGGTTTAGATAGTCAGTATTTTTCTTATGTGATTGATGTATTGACAGACTTTTGTTTGCAAGGTGGAGCCATTCTTATAACAAGTCATAGGCCAATAATGAAAACGCACTTAAGTAAAGTCTGGCAGATTGCTGGTGGGAAATTAACCCAGTGCTTTCAGCGTGAACGGTACTTTCTGCACAAGCAAGATTCTCAGCACGAGCAGCACTCTCAGCAAGGGCAGGGCTTTCAAAAGGGACAAGCTTCAGGCAGGCAACCTGTCTTAGCCGATATGTGTGAGGTTAACCTATGACTAAAAAGCGACTTCAAGGTTGTAGTGTAAATCACATGATGAAGAGTCATAAGCTGGCTTCAAGCAATGATAATCAGGCTACTAAAGGGGGCGAGTATTCAAAAATGCTTCGACAATCCTTTAAAGCCAAATGCCTGTGTGCGCTTGCCATGGTGTTTAGTATTGTCTTATCAAGCAGTGCGTTTTTAGTGACGACTTCGCAGCTTAGCTACATTTTGCTCATTAATATTGCTTTACTTATTCATGCTCGTTTTTACAAAGCGCGATTAAGCCCATTACTTAAACTATTTGCTATTCAGTTGGTCATTACTGTCGGTTTATATGTTTTATTTTATGGCAGCGATAAAGTCATTGAAGCATTGATTGTCGTGCTTAGAATTATGTTAGTGATGTTACCGAGTTGGTGGCTTGCGAGTACTCAAACGTCACACCATATGAGCCAAGTATTGTGCTTTATTTTACCAAGTAAGTGGGCGTTCGTTATTACCACTTCCATCAAACTATTACCTTATATCACTCAAGAAGTACGAGATATTTATCATATCCAATGTCTACGTGGTGCCCGAATAACACCTAAACAGTTGATTAACCCTTTAAATTGGGTCGAGCTTATTCGCTGCGTGTTATTTCCTTTGCTAATTCAACTGCTAAGCCTATCAAAACATATCGCCAAGTCTGCACAGCAAAGGCATTTCGATAGGCAAAGGCATCATTCCCATTGGCCATTTATTTAACGTCTAATTTAGGAGAATCATTAATGAAGCAAGGCTTCACACTTCAAAATGCATTGTTCATCGGATTTTGCGCCACCTTGTTGGTGGCGATTAAAAGCATGATGCGAATGAAACTAGGTTTAACAGGACACTCGATGTTTTTAATGAGCTTATTTTATTTAGTCTGCTACGGCGCTACGAATAAAATTGGCAGCATGACGTTATGCGGACTGTTAGCTGGCCTGTTAGCCATGATCTTAGGCGTCGGGAAAGGCGGACCATTTATATTGCTTAAGTTTGCATTACCGGCTTTTGCGATGGATGTAGCGCTCTTATTTATCGCTAATTTATTTAGTTTACGTTGGCGCTGCATTTTATTGGCTGTTATTGGCAGTATCGCTTGGGCAAGCAAATCTTGGATACAAAACCTGCTAGTGGGAATGGATCCGCAAGTTGCACTTGTGCAGTTTGGGCTAAGCAGCTTTAAAGGTGGTTTGTTTGCAATAGCTGGTGCTTTACTCGTCCCAATCATTATTAATCGATTGGATGCCCATGATTTAATCACAAGAAATAGGATGTCATAACAATGATTAGAACTTGGTTAATTTGTATTGATGATACTGATGATATTGGCACAAAAGGGACTGGTGAGATTGCAGAGGAAATTCTGCAGCTATTGCTTTCAAAGGCAAGTTTCAATAACGATTCGGATGGTTTGAGTCTCGTTCACTCACCTACTTGGGTAACAAGGCATCAATTATTTGTACACCCAGACATTCCATATACATCGCATAATAGTGCCATGTGCTTTGAAGTCACCTCTGGCTTAGCATTAGCTGAAATCAAAGATATCTGTATTGCACATTTGGCCACTGAGTGTGCATCAGCAGCTGATCCTGGTCTAGCGATAGCTGATAAAGATTTATTAACGGCTGATGACATTCAGAAGTTGATTTCATTTGGCCAAGATGCAAAGCGCTTGGTAAAAACCAAGAAAGATGCTTATGAATTAGCAGCTGAAATTGGAATCGATTTATCTGAGCATGGCGGAACGGGTCAGGGAATTATTGGTGCGATAGCGGGTATGGGCTTACGTTTATCTGGACACGATGGACGTGTGAAAGGCCAGCTTAAAGTCGGCCTAAAAGACGCGCATTCTGAATCAACCATAAGCGTAAGAGAGATTAAGCTGTTAACTGGCTTAGATGCGGTAATAGAGTTAAACGGTTTTTTACTCAATGAAGATGAGCTTATTGATGTCAGCGGTAAAATTAAAGCTGTCATGCACAATCATAAGTTCGCGTTATTGGTGTACCAGCATCAAGATGAAACGACTGGTGAGTTTCATTGGCGTAACGCCTTAAAACAGCAATTAAAAAAATATTAATAAGCGAATATAAATGGTTAATAAAGAGTCAGTTATGGTCACCAATTGGTTTTATTTAGATCAAGGTCGTTGGTTGTTTCGTTTTACAAATGAAGCCACGGATATGGCGCAACAAGCGGCTTTTCATTGCAATCACTTTATGGAAGATGATGAAGATGAAATGATCGATGATGTGCCTAGAAGCTGTTTTAATTGTATGAAGCGGCGCTGGTTGATTGAAGGCTTTGAATGCAGAGGGATGTCGGTTATATCTTAATGCCAATGATACGGTTACACCCTTCATAATGACTATGACCATGAGAGTGACAGAGAGTCACTCTCATGATTATGTACGTACGACAAACTGCTAATTACACCGTTTCTCTATCTTCATATGCATACCCACAAGCTCTTTTCTTCAATTTTTAATTCGACCTTGGTCTAACTCAGATAACTCTCTTGTATACCATTTATTTATACCGCTCCGTTATAAGCTGCTGTTTTATAGTGATTTATTGTTGGCTTTCTTTTTTGATTTTGTTCACCTTTAGACTAAGGTCGTGATTGTCGTCACATTTTTAGTTGCTAGATTAACTAACGACTTTAAAAATAATTAAGACAGGGGAGTCACAATGGCTTTTGAAAATGAAGACAAGGCAACGGGGTATTGGCGTGAAAATTTACGCTTAGTATTGGGGTTACTCGCAATTTGGGCATTTGTGTCTTTTGGTTGCGGTATTTTACTCGTAGATGTTTTGAACGAAATTACCTTTATGGGCTTTAAATTAGGTTTTTGGTTTGCACAACAAGGTGCCATGTATGTGTTTGTTGCACTGATTTTTGTGTATGTAGCGAAAGCGAATGCTTTAGATAAAAAATATAACGTACACGAAGACTAAGGAATAAATCATGGATGTTCAAACGTTAACTTATCTCATTGTTGGGGTCACATTTGCCCTATATATCGGTATCGCCATTTGGTCTCGTGCTGGTTCTACTAAAGAGTTCTATGTTGCTGGTGGTGGGGTTCCACCTGTAATGAATGGCATGGCAACTGCTGCCGATTGGATGTCAGCGGCATCATTTATCTCGCTGGCAGGTATCGTGTCGTTTACTGGTTATGATGGTTCAGTTTACTTAATGGGTTGGACGGGAGGCTATGTTCTGCTAGCGCTGTGTATGGCTCCTTACCTACGTAAGTTTGGTAAATTTACCGTACCAGACTTTATTGGTGACCGTTACTACTCACAAGCTGCACGAACCGTTGCGGTCGTTTGCGCCATTTTCATCTGTTTTACTTATATAGCAGGTCAAATGCGTGGTGTGGGTGTTGTATTCTCCCGCTTCTTAGAAGTTGAAGTAGAAACGGGTGTTTATATCGGTATGGCTGTGGTGTTCTTTTACGCTGTACTTGGTGGTATGAAAGGGATTACTTATACTCAAGTTGCACAGTATTGTGTGCTTATTTTTGCTTTCATGGTACCAGCCATTTTCATCTCAGTGATGATGACAGGCCATATTTTACCTCAAATCGGTTTTGGTGCTGAGCTTGTTGATGCTGCCGGTAATGGGACTGGGGTTTACCTCTTAGATAAGCTCGATGGTTTATCAGCGGAACTCGGTTTCTCCCAATATACGGAAGGCTCAAAGAGCATGATTGATGTGTTCTTTATTACGGGCGCATTAATGTTTGGTACTGCGGGTTTACCGCATGTAATCGTGCGCTTCTTCACTGTACCTAAAGTAAAAGATGCACGTTTATCTGCTGGTTGGGCGCTTGTATTTATCGCGATTATGTATACAACAATTCCTGCACTTGCTGCTTTCTCACGTGTAAATATGATTGAAACAATCAATGGCCCAGAATCTACAGGTGTGTCATATGAAAGTGCGCCTAACTGGATTAAAAATTGGGAAAAAACAGGCTTAATTACTTGGGATGATAAAAATAACGATGGCAACATTTATTATTCTAAAGGCGATACCAATGAAATGAAGATTGACCGCGATATCATGGTACTTGCTACGCCTGAAATTGCTTCACTTCCAGCATGGGTGATTGCATTAGTCGCAGCTGGTGGCTTAGCGGCGGCACTCTCTACATCGGCAGGGTTACTATTGGTAATTTCAACGTCTGTTTCTCATGACTTATTGAAGAAAAATTTAATGCCCAATATTTCTGATAAAGAGGAGCTTAAGTATGCCCGAATTGCCGCAGCGTTAGGTGTTGTCATGGCGGGTTACTTCGGGATTAATCCTCCAGGCTTTGTGGCTGCGGTTGTTGCGATTGCATTCGGTCTGGCTGCATCGTCATTATTCCCAGCAATTATTATGGGTATCTTCTCTAAGACTGTGAATAAGGAAGGGGCAATTGCTGGTATGTTAACGGGTCTACTGTTTACTGCTGGTTATATCGTTTACTTCAAATTCGTGAACCCTGCAGCTAACGTCAGCGATAACTGGTTCTTAGGTATTTCACCTGAAGGATTCGGTATGGTAGGTATGTTCATTAATTTTGGTGTCGCATTCGCTGTTAGTAAAGTGACTAAAGATGTACCACAAGATGTTGTTGAGATGGTTGAGTCTATTCGCTTCCCTAAAGGAGCTGGTGGCGCTCAAGATCACTAACAAGATGAACTTGAACGGTAAAAAAGAGCGCTTCGGCGCTCTTTTTGTTTTTAACCAAACATTATTTTACATCAAGTTACTGGCCATAAGTCGAATAGTGTCATGCAGTGGTTTTTCATATAGTGAATTCATCGAGGTGAGAAAATGATGGAGTGTTATGAAAGACGCAAGTGAACTTCAACCGATCACACAATTTATCAGTGGGTTAATTCCATTTGATTCTTTATCTTCATCAGACTTAGCTCGATGTTGTCAGCAACTCTCTATTGGCTATTACAGCAAAGCTAGCCGAACGGTCCCGTTAGATGAGTCTCATCCACAACTATACATTGTTCGTTCTGGTTCCTTTGAAGTACGGGATCAAGAAGGTGAGTTGTTAGATAGACTTGGAGAAGGGGATTATTTTGGTTTTCCATCTTTGTTATCGGGTGAGAAAGTCAGTAATCAGGTGCAAATTCTCGAAGATAGCCTGGTTTATCACTTAAACCCTGAAACCTTTAATTACTTAAGAAAAGAAAGCCGAGAGTTTGATCGCTTTTTTAATCGTGCTTTTGCTAAAAGGTTACGCCATCAAGCTCGTTTTAAGGCAAAGGATTTAACAACGACGAGTCGGATTAACAGCTTGATGTCACCTGATCCCCTAACGATTAATGCTTACGCTAGTGTAAGTGAAGCTGCTAAAAAAATGCGTGTCGCTAGGGTATCGTCGGTACTTGTGATAGATAACGGCAAACTAATCGGGATATTAACTGATAGAGACCTGCGAAATCGGGTTTTAGCTGAGGGGTTTGACGGTACATTAGCAGTGCATCAAGCAATGACTGCAAATCCCAAAGTATTGTTTGAAAACGATCTCGTATTCGAAGCCATGCTATTGATGAGTGAGCACGGTATACACCATTTGCCGATAATGACGAATGAAGTGAACGATGATGAAGTTACTAAACCTGTCGGCATTTTGACCAGTACAGATATATTACGTGGTCAAAGTTCGCAACCTCTTTTACTAATAGGTGAAATTGAGCGGCAACATGACATTGCTAGTTTAATTCAGGTTAGTAAACAGATCCCTGTTTTACTGCAAAACCTCATAAGTGCCGATGCGCGAGCTGAAGAAGTTGGTCGGGTGCTAACTTCAGTCACCGATGCGTTAACTCGTAGGCTAATTGTGTTAAATCAGCAAATTCTAGGGGCTGCGCCGATGGCTTTTTGTTGGTTAGCATTTGGCTCTCAAGGAAGACAAGATCAAGCTGCTTGTTCTGATCAAGATAATGGATTGTTACTTGCTCATGAACCTGATGAACATGCTAAAGGTTATTTTAATGCGCTAACCCATGCGGTTTGTGAAGGGCTTGATAAATGTGGTTATGTTTATTGCCCCGGGGATATTATGGCGCAAAACCCTAAATGGCGTTTACCTCTTGATAAATGGCAAAAACATTTTGAAAGCTGGTTAAATTCTCCTGAGCCTAAAGCGTTAATGCATGCCAGTATCTTTTTTGATATGCGTGCCGTATATGGTCCACAAAGCTTGTTTGAACAATTGCAAAGTCATGTACTTGAACGCACTAAAGATAACGATATCTTTCTTGCTGGAATGGCTGGTAATTCATTAGTGGAATCGCCGCCATTAGGTTTTTTTAGAAAGTTTGTGCTTGAGCGTGATGGCAGTGAAGTGAAAGGAATGGATTTAAAGCACAAAGGCGTCGCATTAATCAATGATATTGCCAGAGTCTATGCACTAAGTGCGGGTATTGCCGAAGTGAATACACCAAAACGAATTCGTGCATTAATGGATGCTAATATCATAAACCGTAAGGATGCACTCAACCTCGCCGATGCGCTTGAATTTATTGCTCATATGCGTCTTTCAAATCAAGGAGAGCAATATACAAGCCAGCAAAACGTCACTAACTATTTAAAACCACAACAAATGTCATCACTAATGCGTCATCAGTTACGTGATGCCTTTAAAGTCGTTCACGATGCTCAATCAGGTCTTAGAATGAAATTTATGCGGAGTTTTTAACCTGTGAATGAACTCTGGCTTAAAGCACGTTTACATTATGAAATGTTTGGCCATAAAGATAAGCTTTATGACTATCAAAAAGCGTATTTAAATGTGATAAACAAACCACTTTCCACATCGAGATTGATGGCCGTGGATCTCGAAATGACGGGGCTTGACCCGTTAAAAGATGAAATAATCAGTATCGGCATTGTGCCTATTGAATTAGATACAATCCCATGTTTAATCCCTTTAACAAAAGCTCAGCAGTGCATGGTTAATATTGATGGGAGTGTAGGGCAAAGTGCAACAGTACATGGCATTGTCGATCAGCATGTATCTGAAGGTGCCTCACTAATTGATGCGATGGAATGGTTTATTGACCGTACTCAGGGACATATTCTGGTAGCTCATCATGCACCAATGGACATTAGCTTTATACAATCTCATTTGGCTAAAGTGTATAACAGGCAAATTCGGTTACCCTTTATCGATACTTTAGCGACTGAAAAACAGCGGCTACTTCGTCAGCATGATGTATTAAAAGAAGGAAGCTTACGTTTAGATGCTTGCAGGCAGCGATATGGTTTACCTACCTATTCAGGTCATGCAGCATTGGTTGACGCAATTGCGTGTGCAGAGCTTTTTATTGCTCAAGTGAATTCCATTGGTGAAACTCAAAAACTTGCCGTATCGGAGTTCATATCAATTTAACTGTAGTTATTTGTGATGATTAAAATAAAAAACCAGCACTTGGCTGGTTTTTTTAATAATGAGTTTGGTTAAATACTTAAAGGTTAAAAATGCTTAACGCTTAGTAAAAAACTCTACTGCAGGTTTAATTAATTCAAGTGCAGAAACTTCACACGGAGACAGTTCCGCAGTAGGTGCATTAATCGGAGTTGTTCGCTCACCCCATTTTAATAATAGAGCAGCTGATGTTAATCCAGCACCAAATGCACATGATAAAATAGTTTGTCCTGAATTAATGCGGCCTTGTTCTAATGCATCACAAATCGCAATAGGAATGGTCGCTGCAGACGTGTTGCCGTATTTAGCAATGTTGACGAAGGCTTTTTCTTTAGGGATCTTCATTCGACTAATTAAAGTATCAATAATACGCTCGTTTGCTTGATGTGGAATCACCAAGTCAACGTCTTCTTTGGTCATGTCGCAATTAGCTAAGACCTTAGTACTTAACCCACCCATACCATGAATCGCGCGTTTAAAGACTTCTTGTCCGTTTAGGTTAATAAAGAAATCCAGAGATGCAGAATCAAATCGGTCCATCTGGGTGCCGAAACCTGATGATAAGATATCACGTGCAGCAGGATCATTATTAAGCTCGTAACCTAAAACACCACCTGGTTCATTACTAGCTTCAATAACAACAGCGCCTGCACCATCGCCAAATAATACGGCGGTTTCACGTCGTGACCAATCTAGATAAAAAGATAATCGCTCTGCGCCAATAACAAGCACTTTCTTGTTCTGGCCACTTTTTATCATAGAGCTGCCCATACCAAGGGCATATAAGAAACCACTACAAGCAGCGTTAATATCAAAAGCGCCGCATGTTGCCCCTACATTAGCTTGAACAGTAGAAGCAATATTAGGAATCAAGGTGTCTGGGCTTGCTGTTGCAAGTATGATTAAATCCAGTTCACTACCGTCAATACCTGCAGCAGCGAGTGCATTTTTAGCTGCAACAGTCGCTAACTCAGATGTGTTAACGTGAGAAATATGTCGTTCGCTGATCCCAGTTCGTGTCTTAATCCACTCATCAGAAGTATCCATGAAGGTGGCTAAGTCGTCATTAGTCAGTTTTGCTGGTGGGACGCATTTTCCCCAACCGGTAATATGAGCATACTGCATGTGGTTTTCTCTCAAATAAATTTTAAATTAATCTTTTGATAAACGACGTAGAGGCAATAGTTAGTCTATTTGTTGAATCACTAGCTTCTTAATTGCCTTTGCTGCACCTAAAATGTGCTGGCGTAAAAGTTGGGTCGCTTTATCGATATCTTTGTTTTTGCACAACTCAAACAGTTCGCGATGCTCGCGTTCTGCTGTTGGAATTCCGCCTGTTAATAATAGCTGTAAGCGTATATAGCGATCGCAGCTATTGTTCAGTCCATGAACGACTTCAAGTGTATGCGGTTTGTTAGCGGCTTCGTATAAACAGGTATGAAACTGAGTATTGAGTTCGCTCCATGTGGCCACAGAGTCTTTTTCCTTTAATGCAGTCTCTAATTGAGACAGCACTTGATCAGCTTGTTCGAAATTTTCATCTTGCAAGTTGGGAATGGCTTTTGCGAGAAGATCTGTTTCAATCATAGCCCTTAATTCAAATAATTCTGTGACTTGTTCAACAGAAAGTTCAGTGGCTGTTGCACCTTTGTGTGCTTCGAATTTAACTAATCCTTCAGCTTCTAGTTGAACAAGCGCTTCTCGCACAGGAATTCGACTAACATTAAGCTGCTCAGCTATAGCTGATTGTCTAAGTGGCTCACCTGCTTTGATAAAGCCGGATAATATGCGCTCACGCAAGACTTCTACCACTGCTTGAGTTCGTGTTTTATGAATTATTGGTGTTATTTGACTCATTACTTCTTAATAAATGCCACAAAATATCTACGGAAGGGTAACCTTTACTGAACGCTTTATAAAGTACAACCTTAAAAAATCTTCCTTTTATAATACAAGTGCATAATTTTTCCAGTAATGGGATAATCAGAATAATAAAGAATTTAGGAGTAATAGTACCGTGAATAAAGCCGTGTTCTTAGATCGTGACGGAGTCATTAATATTGATAAAGGTTATGTACACCTTGTTGATGACTTTGAATATATCGAAGGCGTATTTGAAGCCTGCCTGGCATTCAAGAAAATGGGTTATAAAATCGTGGTGGTGACTAATCAGTCTGGTATTGCTCGTGGAATGTACTCAGAGGATGACTTTCACCATTTAACCGAATGGATGGATTGGAACTTTGCAGATAAAGGTGTTGAATTAGATGGCATCTACTATTGTCCTCATCATCCAGAAAAAGGACTCGGGGAATATAAGCAAGATTGTGATTGCCGAAAACCTAAACCGGGAATGATGCTTGATGCAGCAAAGTTTTTAAAAATTGATATGCCTAATTCAATTATGGTGGGTGATAAAGCTGATGATATGAGAGCTGCAAAAGCAGCGGGCATTAACACAGCTATATTAGTGAGAAGTGGTAAAGTCGTTGATGAAGCGGGTATTGAGCTTGCCGATGGAGTAGTAGACAGCATTGCCGATGTACCAGCTTTCTTAAAGTCGTAATAAAACATCTCTTAGTTAACGATAAAATTGTCATGAAAGGTGCTGTAACGAGCTTTTTTGATGGATTTTAGCTCGAAACGTTTAAAAAGTGTGCTTTTGAGCGTTTTTTTATAAATTAATTAAGAAAAGCACTTGCGGGATAAAATGATTTCCCTATAATGCGCAACCACTGACACGGAACAAGGCGTCAAACGCTAGTTACCGAGTCCGCTCTTTAACAATTTATCAAGTAATCTGTGTGGACACTCACAGGTGTTGAGTTAATCGAAATTGCTGACTTCTTTCTTGTAAAGAATGTAGCAATCAAAATTATTATCAATATTTTCTGAATCACGTAAGTGATGAGTGTTCATAGCAATA